>JAFROU010000012.1 GCA_017429465.1 Candidatus Saccharimonadota bacterium | reverse complement strand
ATGGCCATTACTGCCAAAAACGAATACTTCATCTTTTTCTAGTTCCGTAATATACCCGTTTTTATCATATTTAGCCATATCAGTCCTTTAATATTTTCTTAGCTAATTCATATTTCTTTTTACGAGCTTCGTTAAGACCGCTCGCGCGTTTCGGATCGGTGTTATTTGCTAAATCTGCTAGTTTTACTTGCTTAGCGAGAGGATTTGCTTTAACGCGTTTGAGATACGATTCGTATTCTTCGTCCTTTGGCTTGCTTAAGAGCTGAACAGCCTCGACGATATTCTTTGGTATGCCTCTCTCGAGCAGGTATTCGGCCGTTACGTCGGTATCCTCGATGGTATCATGAAGAATCGCAATCGTCTTTAGCTCGAGGGTGTCTAATTGTGCGGCTACGGCCATTGGATGAAGGATATAAGACACGCCATTTTTATCTACCTGGCCTTTATGGGCTTTTAGGGCTATTTCTAGTGCGGTTTCAAATATTTCGTTCATAGTCATCCTTTCTACGGCCAACAGAAAAATTCCGTCTTTATGCCATGTTCATCGCAATACTTTTCTACCTCCGAAATGCGTCCGTCTTTTCCGAACTTTTCTTTCATGGTAGCAAGTTTTTGTTTATCGGTTTTATCTGCGACGCCTAAACTATCGAATAGCTTGGTGGTATTTTCTTTATCTAGAGATAGCTTGTATTCATAGTCGTCGCCCATGCCGCGTAATTCCTCGACTCTTTTTCCGTAGTCAAGTCCATCAAGAAGCAACTTTCCATCTTCAAGAATAGCGTCCGTATTAATCGTGATATCTTCATCTTCGTAATGATAGAAAGTGATCTTCATACTTCTATTATATCATCGGATGCAATTTTTAGGCTGTTCTGCGCCAGTAGTATACGTCCGGTGTTGCAAACTCGCCGAACACCGCAATATGTACTTGCGATGGAGCTACAAGCGTTCCGCTGTGGTTGGTAAAATCGTAGTTAAAAGTTGTCGTCGTTTTTCCATATATGCCGATGATTTCACTACCTGCGCCGCCAACTTCGCCACTTACAAATGCTACATAGTTTGCGTTTGTCATTGCTTTAGATAAGGTTACTTTATAGGTGCCGGTACTTGTTTCGGTTACCGATGAAATATTTTTGCCAACGGCTATAGTCGTCTTAGCAGAAAGTGATGCATATGCGACTAGATGCATCAGTTCTTGCCATAGTTTATTCCTTTAGAATGACCGTAAACCTGCTTGAGATTTTCTAATCTCGGTTTTCGGCTTTGTACCCTCGCCATAATCTTCGGGAGAAGTACCAGCTAGCTTGGCTTTAACTCCGGCTTCTACGGCCTTATTGAAAGCTTTTTCTAGCTTATCAATATTGGAATTGGTTTTATCCTCATCAATATCAATAACGAAGTCTACGAGGTCTGTGTCGATATTCCTATCAGACAGTGCATCTTTAGCATCGGCTCTGCGTTCTCGGAGGGTAATTGTACGCTCGCGATCTTCGAGTTCCTTTTGCTGTTTGGCCTTGAATTCCTTTTCACGTTCAGCCTCAGAGAGTTTACTCTGACGCTCGGCCTCAGCTAAAGCTTTCGAGACTTCATCTTTAAGCTTTTTCTCGGCTTTAGAATTGGCTTCGGCAAGACGTTTGCTTACGATATCGTTAACTTGTCTTTATCCATAAAATCCTCTGTTTTACGCCCATCGGCTAGTGATAAACAAAATACGGCAGATAAATTCCTGCCGCAATTGCTTATGTATAAAACCATTATATCACACGATAACGGATACTGATTATTTATTAAAGAAATTAGATATTCTACCAAATAGGCTAGTGGATGAGTTATGATCGTTGGCTATTTTGTATATAATTAACTGATGCTGAGCGCGCGTACAAGCGGTATATAGTAATTCTTTTTCGTTTTGCTTGTAAGTATCAACTACGATCGCGGCGTCGAACTCTAATCCCTTTGCCTCGTATGTAGTATAGATTTTAATGTCGAGGCTTGATATGCTTAATTTCTCCGTAGTCTCAATTAAGAATTGTTTAGTTTTATGGTCTCTACAGATGATCGCGATATTTTTTAGTCCGTTGTCGGTAATTGATTTAATACTACCGGCTATTGTCTCTACTGAAATATTTCTATAATCGTTTATAGATAATTCTGTGACTGGTATATTGTTCGACTCACGAACTGCACGTATGTTTTCGCCAAGAATTTTGTTTGTATATTCTATAATCTCAGGGCTTGAACGGTAGGCTTTTTTGACGCCAATATAGTCAGCGTCTGGTAATAGGTCTGTTAATTTCGATTTCATGAAATAAGGGTTCAGGTTTTGGTTTTCATCGCCTAGTATAGTAAAGTGAGCGTTAGGAAATACGGTTCTCAATAAATAAATATGCCAAGGCGAATAATCTTGCGCTTCATCGACGACGATATGTAAGACATTACTATGATTGTCGGTGGAATAATAGTCTTTCTTCATCTTAGAAAAAGTGCGGCCTATCAATTCATAATCGTGGGTTTCTAGTTCTTTTCTGATTCTTTCCTCAGTGTATCTGTATTCAACTTTTATCTCATGTCTTCCGCTTCCAGTTTTTTCGGTTTCGATTTCATTTTTCTTCGCTTTCCTCCAAACCGTCTTCATCAAATCATCATACTGTGCCTGAGCCGCGATTGCTTTATCTATGTCGTTCTCGGAGCAGAGAACATAATTATCCCGAGCTTCCGGCCTAAGTTTTAATGTCGTGTTACTAATTTTTGCCCATAGTATAGCCGCAAAAACTGAGTTTTCATATTTATTACAATCACTAAAGTCCCCGATCCCCAGTAAGGAACTATAGACTTGAGACGCTTCATTCTTGCGATTTTGAACCCTGATTAAATTCAGCGGAGAATCCATTACAGATCTTAGATTAAACGAAACCTCTTCATAATTGATATTGTTTACGATTTGTGAAAACTTATAGCTAAAATCATCCGAATACTTAAGCGCTATATCTTTGTCATATCCTTTATCGAAGTACTCTTCAATAAAAGAGCTAAAGTCCTCAAGTGACGATTCAGGGATCAAGCTAAATAGAATAGCCCTGATAATTTGCGACATTGTAACGATTGGCATGTTATTCTCGCCAAGCTCTGGCAAAACATCGGAAATATAGCTTGAGAAGTTTTCATTTGGAGAAATAAAAATAACAGAATCGTTTCGGATAGATTCGGAATACATAAGATAAGCTATCCTATGTACGCCAATTATAGTCTTACCGGAACCAGCCGAGCCCTGAATAACTAAGTCTTGATTTCCGGTATGTCTAATTATTTCGTTCTGTTCAACCTGGATCGTCTCTACGACCTCATTCATCTTATCGCCAGAAGACTGGGATAGTTTTTCTTGCAGAATATCGTTCCCGATATTATTGTTTTTTGATTTTTTGGAATTAGCGTCGAGCCTTATTAGTTTACCGTTGCGTACGATAATTCTACCATTTAATACAACATCGATATCGTCGCCGGAGAATCTTGTTTTGCCAAGAGCGTCACTAGTTTTATAGAATAAATCACCAATGGGAGCTCTCCAGTCCGCATAATAGACTTTATTCTTTTGAGAGGGGTAGTCCTCTATATTATTAATTTTTGAGATATAAACAATTTTATTTTCGTGACTATTCGATAGTTTTTCATAGTCTAGCCTTGCGAAAAACGGCTCTTTAGCTATGAGATCCATATTTCCGATGCTTTTTTGGATATATGATTTTCGTCTCGAAATCAGATCTCTTTCTGCAATCGCGTCCAGCCTTTGATCTCTATCCATATAACGAATATCGTCTGATAAATCGACGAGGTCAGCAGAAGAATTAATGTAGTCTTGCTGGAGTGTGGTTTTCTTATATTTTGAATAATCGCTAAACCAGCCTATGTGAACTTTCTCGGTTGGCTCATTCATCTCACCAAAAATTATATCTGGATACGGATTATTGATTTTATGTATCTCGATTGTTTTTCTAGGCGCTTTATGGTCCGAAACGCCCGTCACGACGCCGCTAAAAATATTTTCACCGTTTGAGCCGCCTTCTAGTGCGCCAATAATCCTTTTAAGGCCTTCGGTGGCATGCTCGTAATTCATCGTGTTCTTTAGCTCGCCGGATTTTAGGATTTTCTTGCATAGATTAATAAAATCTTCTTTCGAAATTGGCCTGTAGTTATCATAAATTCGGTATGCCGGAATAGGGCGCCCAGCCTTTAGATGTTTGAGCATCTCAACGTAATGAACGTTCTGTTGTTTAATCTTCGGCTTCGTAACAATTTGAGTTGAGATATTCTTTTTTTGTTTTGATTCAGTTTTGCGTACTACTTTTTTAGACGAGGCAGACTTGCTGAATATCTTTTCGAACTCTTGATATTCGCTCGGGAAACTTTCCTTAATTGATTCTTTGTTTTTACTATAAAGATTTTTTGCCACATTAAAACTGCCATCGCTAAGCGCTTTTTTGATGGCACGAATAATATCTACAGCCGCAAAACTTATATGCATATTCTATCTAATATTATAACATAATTACCACAAAAAATCAGCCCGATTGCTACATATGGCCGAAACCATACGGAGGGCTGACTTATGCTCTTATTATAGCAAAGATTACTTTTTTCGTGAATGCTGACGGCTAAGTCTTCGCATAATTATATGTTTGCGGATGATTTCTAGTGGTAAGGATGAGGTCCCGGGTTCAAATCCCGGTCGCGGCTCCATGTAGGTTACTATTATCCGTAAGCACAAAACGCTTACGGTTTTTTATGCTAAAATCTATGGGCCTTGAGTAAAAACCAGAAAAAGAAATGACAGCCATACCGCTTTCCGCCAACAGTTTTTAATTTGTTAATCCAAAGATTTATGATATAATATTATTGATTCTATGGGAGTGTTTTTTATAGAATTTGTTCTTTAGGAAGGTGCAAGTGCCAGTCAGATTTTTTAAAAGACAGGAGGTGTTTTGATGAAAAATCGGATTTATGGCTTAGATCCTGGCGGATATGACCCAAAACAAGTTGAAACGATGGCGGACTGGGAACTATTTTTAAATTATTATTCTGTTTCCTATGCAGCATGGCATGAAGGTCATGATGCGAGTCGTGATTACGCGCATGGCCATATATCAGACGAGATGTTTGAATCCACACAGCGTCACATTCAAGAGCTGAGGTATTCAATAAACTATCTCATCTACACCATTTGTAAACGGAATAATATACCAGTCAACGAACCGCAATTTGGCAAAACCATCATTCCAGATGCGGAGCTATTCATGAAGTGGTATCGTTTCTACGATGCACATTTTATGCACAAGCTGACCGACAAGGAGTGGGCGGAATTCAAACGCAGACGCAAACTCGGCAAGGATGTTTCGGCTTTTCTGCCCACTGGCGACTGGCGCGCATAAACACTAGAGCCATACCTTCCTCTTCCCACTAACCCCAGTCTTTGGCTGGGGTTTATGTATGCTACCAAAATGTCACAATTAAGTTATAATAGAAATATGAGCGGATTATTAAAACGTGGAATGAAAGCATATATGATCTTTTTGCAGAATAAACTTGTGGCTTGCACTATGATGTTGATGTCTGGTATTATGATGACTATTTCCGGTTTTAACGGCAATGGCAACGACACTAAAACTATTCCAACTTTTATCATCCTAATTGGTGCAGCGTTATCGCTCTGGACGTCGTACCGAGTTGGCTATATTCATGCCAACATCAAACAAGAACAAAGTGAACGCCAAACTAAAGTCAGTAAAAAGGCACTTATTATCACCGTTCTTGAAACGATTCTATGTCTCTTAGTAGTTTGCTTAGGCGTCTTTCTAATTAGCAACGAGCAACTAATGAATACAGTACTTAATATTATGGCAGGTGGCTTTTCCATCTTAAACGGCGTATTTGGCGTCATATACCTAGTCCAAAACCGCCAAAACATTGATAACGTTTGGAAGTTTAAAATCATTCTTACTGTACTTGAATTTGCACTTGGTATTTATTTCATTCTCACTGCTCAAACCATTGGCCTAACCGCTATTATTTTGTTGGGTATTTTAACCACGGTTGCCGGCACGCTAGAGATGATATTAACTTTATCAGTCGATTCGCTTAAAGGCGTAGTAAAGGATGGTAAAGACATTGTGAAAACTTTAAAAAATGATAATGCAGGCGAATTAAAGGAAGGATAAATATGTTCGACGAAGACGATTTTGATGACGCCAGGGATGACTACGGTTTTAATGACGACATCGATCTTGACGTTAATATATCAGACGAATTAGACACTGATAAAACCGCTGAAAAATCGGACGATAAAATAAAGCCATAATATGGATAGTATTAGCAAAAAAGATAAGCTTGATTTTCTGATTTCAGTTTCTAAAGGCCGGCTATTTCCAGGCACCGATTGGGATACTGCCTACAAGTATTATTATGATAAGAAAAACTGCCACGGTTTATATAGCTCTGCCATTAATGTCGCCTACGAAACTTTAAAACGTCGACTAACTGGCATCGGGCATTTTCCTAAAAAGGTTGAATTACTTTCTGAAGCAAATGAATGTCTAGAACAAAGGCTAAAAACAATTAATGCTGACACGCAAGATAATTTTGATAAATGGCATCTAGAAACAGTAGTTAAATTAAAACAAATCTTTGCAAATTATAATTTTAACTTTACCGTTGGACTGGCTCAAAAGTGGATCAATATGTCACTCAAACATCTAGCCATTGCTGGTGACGAGAATGTTAAAAAGGTCTATCCATTTTGTCATATTCCAGTTGATAGTTATATTATTGATGGGATTAGAAAAAAACTATTTCCAGACGAATTTCTAGATCTTAACTACGCTTTTGATCAAACACTGAAAGATGTGAAGTGGAGTAAAATCGACGATTACGATGCCTACCTTGATTTTCAAAAATCCTTTCGAAAAAAATGTCACGTACCACCACTAGATAAAGAATTTCAATTTTGGCTAGCCGCTAAAGAGGCAAAAAATGGCGGTTCGAGATAAAGTTCGTGGCTCCATGATTGGCGGTGCCATTGGCGATGCGCTGGGCTATCAAATTGAATTTGAACGTGGCGTTAAACCAAAACAAGCGACACGCCTTGAAAGTGGGATTATTTCTGACGACACGCAAATGACACTATTTACGGCTTGTGGCATTTTGTGGCGCGAAACTCGCCACACTCTGCGTGGCATTGCCACGAAACCATCAGAAGCAGTTTATCTCAGTTATCTTGACTGGCTCAATACTCAACAGCGCGCCCCAAAACATATGGCAGTGTCCTGGATTCGCGACTTACCAGAACTAAACGTGCTGCGCGATCCTGGTATGACCTGCATAGACGCATTATCATCTGGCAAGGCCGGAACATTGGACGAGCCAATTAATAACAGTAAAGGTTGCGGCGGAGTGATGCGCGTTGCGCCAATCGGCCTTTATTTAATTACGCCAGGACAAATTGCGGCCGAGACCTGCGCACTTACGCACGGACACCCGCTGGCTATTCTTTCTGCTTTTGTGCTTGCCGAAGTAATTTCTAATCTTGCAAACAGCAACGACACTGTTCTTGAGGCAACAAAAAAAGCCATTAAAACCATGGAAAACTGGAAGATTGAAAAGATTGTCCGTGTCGATGAAAAAGATTACCGCAAATCCAAATTTAAGGAAGTTCATCCGTGGCCAGAAGAACAGAAAGAGATCAAAACGCTTCTAATAAAGGCTGTTGATTTAGCAAGCTCCAAAGAAGATGATCAAACTGCGATTAAAAAACTTGGCGAAGGCTGGGTAGCAGAAGAAGCGGTAGCGATTGCCCTATTTAGTGCAATTCGCCATAATGATAGTTTTGAAGACGCTGTAGTTTGTGCAGTTAATCATGACGGAGATTCTGATTCAACAGGAGCCATTACTGGAAACATTGTTGGTGCTAAATTAGGCTATAACAAAATCCCAGATTATTACAAAGATGAAGTCGAATTAAAGGACGTGATTTTAGAATTAGCCGATGATCTAGCCACGGGCGTTCCAATCGATACGAATGGCGACGTGACGGATGAAAAATGGTTAAAAAAGTATCAGACTAGGGCACGTTAATTGATTCAAAATCTTCAACACCTTTATGCTTCAAATACAGCATCAGCAGCGCAAAGAGTAAAGTATAAAAACCAAGGCCGAGCGCCACAATTAAGCTGACTGGAATATTTGTCACGAAGTAGAACAATCCAAAAATTGTAATCCCAGCAAGAAACATACCGGCAAAAACCGCTACAGTGGAACTGGTACTCTGCTTAACTACTTCTGTATCATTATTGGCATCCATTTTTGGATATTTGAGATTTACAATAATACCGATTAACTCTGCCACAAAGGGGAGCACAACTGATGCCACAATAATCATCAACATATTAAGCAGACTAACTTTGTAAAAAAGAAAAATAATTAAATCGCCGGCCAATAGCACCGGAATAATAACCGAAACTGCTGTGAGTACTTTGGCAAAGATAATTGTAAAAGGTTTCACCGGCAAGACTTTAATGATATTAAAAGACTTACCTTCAAGCGAAATCATAGAGCTCGTAATTGACGACATACGCGACGTAAAAATGATTAATGCCAGTAGTACCACTGGAATATATTTTATGGCTTCTTCTGGCATAATGCCAAGCATTTGCCCAACTGCCTGCATGATAAAATCAGACTTTACTACCGATGCGACACAAGCGATAACGAACAGCACTAAACCAAAACCTGCGTTGACCACAAAAACTGGCGATGACACAAAGCGCCTAAACTCTTTTTTTATTAAGGCTTTAGTAATGCCATTAGTTTTAACTATGTAATCTTTTTTGACGTGTGCGACTTTGACCGTCATTGCGCGTGAGATAACGCCAAAATACACTTTTCCAAGTCCCCAAACCGCAATTGCGAATAAAACCAAATGCAGAACAACATAAATTAACAATTCTAATACGTTAAAATCAGTAGCTAGTTTTACGTATTCGCCAACAGGATAATATAGCTTCACGATGAAGTCGTTAATACTAGTTGCATTCTGCGCAATATTAGTAATAAGTCCTTCAGTATTGTACGAGATAAAGATTAGAATCACCATTATGATGGTAGTCAAAACTATTTGAACTAAATTTTTAAACCTAAAATTAGACGCAAAACGCGTGATAATCATGCCGATGACGCAAGAAAGAATAATTGGCACGATTGGCAGAAGCAGGAGTGCAAAAACCGTAGCAATATAGAAACTAAAACTTGGATTAATATGAATCGCGTAAGAAATAATTATCGGCACTAAAAAGAGGGAATTGTAGATTAATTCAAACAAATAAAATCTTAATACACGGCCAAAAAGACCGTACTACGCTCAACTGGTAAAGATAACATTAAGTTATCGTCTTTGCATTTAAAAAGTAGGTTGCCTGATTTATAAATGCCTTCCATAAAAGTTAGAATCGTAATTGCTAACGCTGCTAAAGCCAGTAGTACAAACTCCGCGCCGTATTTAGCTAATTCTTCGTTCATCATTTCGGCATACATGAACATAATACCCATCATCATGATGACTAGGAAAAATGGCGCAAGTTTTCTCGATTTTTTATTTTTACTCCTAGTATTTATAGCAAACGGATTTAGGTTGTCTACTAGGTTAGCTTTTAACAATGAAAAGAATTTATGCATATTATTGCTCCAGCTCCAAGAACACCTTTTCGAGGCTTTTGTCACCCTTTATTTGCTTCATACTGCCAACCTTTACGAGCTCGCCCTTTTTTATAATTGCAACTCTGGAACAAAGTTTTTCGGCCACATCCAGAATGTGAGTCGAAAAGAAAATTGTGCCACCTTTTTTAGTAATCTCGCGCATAATCTCCTTCATATCAAAGACGGCTTTTGGATCAAGCCCTACAAATGGCTCATCCATCACCATAATTTTTGGATCATGTGCTAGAGCGGCGATAATTGCTGTCTTTTGTCTCATACCATGCGAGAACGAATCGATAGTGTCATTTAAATAGTCTTCCATCTCAAAAATGTGTGCGTATTTTTTGATATTTTTTTCACGTTTTTCTTGGCTCACGCCATACATATCGCAAATGAAATTAATAAAATCAATCGCCTTCATGCTGTCATACAGTTCTGGATTATCCTGCACGAATGCCATTTGTTGCTTGCAAGCAATTGGATCATCTTTAATGGATTTACCATTAATCAAAATGTCACCCTCATCAAAATCATGCACGCCCACGATTGCTTTAATTAGAGTAGTTTTACCAGCACCGTTATGCCCAATAAAAGCGAATATTTCACCCGTATCAACCTTAAAAGACACGTTTTTTAAAGCAACTTTATTACCATATTTTTTGGTCACATTTTTAATTTCAATCATGATCTCTCCATAATAAACAACTATTAATATTATATATCTTTTTATGTCTTTTGTTATAATAAGGTTATGGATTTAAGTAATTATCTCGGCCAAATAGTAACTATTCAAATGGATCGCCCTATGGGCAGCAGACATCCGAAACACGGATTTATCTACCCAATCAATTATGGCTATGTTCCAGAAACTAAGGCCCCAGATGGGGAAGAGATTGACGCCTATCTTTTAGGCGTGTTTGAGCCGGTCGAGCGCTTTACTGGCAAATGTATTGCCTTTATTGAGCGCGATCGCGACAATGATCCAAAACTAATAATTGTGCCACAAGACAAGCACTATTCAGCAGAGCAAATTAAGGCTCTGGTTGAATTTCAAGAAAGGTTCTTTGACACAAAAGTTATTATGGCCTCAGAATAAAAAAACCGCCCAAGCTGGACGGCTTTTAGGTGTATTATAGTTTTGCTTGCTTCTTGTAATATTTTTCGATGAATGCTTTGGAGTTACGCATAAACTCTTCGTAGAAATTGACGTATTTGAAGCGCCCTTCTGCATTGTCAAGGCCGCAGTCGATGCAAACACACACCTCTCTCCTTTGGCCATCGGGTTTAAGAATATTTGGATCGGGGTGATATCCCCAAGCCAGCAGGATGATGTGGTGATGTAAGTCAACTACGCCCTCAACTGAAGGCAAAACCTCGGAGCTCCTCGCAGCATACTTCTTCCAAACGTCGCTATGCATAATGTCGAAGGCCCGCTTCGCGTAGTCAGTGACGGTCTGCTCGTAGGCTTCGGTCCACTTGGTCATAGCGTCAACGGGATCAGTTCCGGTCACCTTAATTCTGCAGCAGGGACACTCGATGATGGTTGCGCGGGAAGACGCGAACGTGTGATAGCTAGTCTTAACTACCTGGGATTTCGGGTTTTTGCCACAGCGTGGGCAGGGACAGATCTTAACAGCGCCGTATCCATAGAGCGCAGACTCTTTTGGAATCTCGTAGTAGCGAAAACCGCTATATTTAGCGATTTTTGCCACCTGCTCTTTCTTAAAAGGCATACGTGTGTTTTCCATTATTTTACCCCCTTGAAAAATAATTTCATTAGCAGCACTTTAAAAGTTCTATAAACACCAGTTTATCCCTTCATTATAACATAAACACAATAAAAAGTCAATATATAGAGGTTAAATCATTTGTCAAAAACCACTTGCTACTAACCGAAATGTATAATACAATAGTCATAAGCACTAAAAGGTGGGAATATTTTGAATAAGATAACTACTTATCTGAACCAACATATTGTTGGAAATGTCTTTGAAAAGGCGTCGATTCTCGAACCTTATGCTTTTGACCGCTCTGTTTATAAAATAATGCCACGTTTCGTGGCCTTGCCAGAAAGCACCCAGGATGTGCGAAAACTGGTCCGCTTTGTTGATCAGCTGGCAATGAAAAATTTCCATTTGCCAATTGCTGTTCGTGGCAGTGGCTTAGATAAAACCGGTGCCGATTTGACGTCTGGCATCGTGATTTCAACCGAAAAACTCAACCATATTCAAGAAATTGACGCACATGATCGTCTTGTGCGCGTACAGGCCGGCGTAACCCTTGGTCAACTCAACACTGCACTATCTCTCCATGGGCTGACTCTGCCAATTTGTGCCGACCCGCGCGAAACCATTGGATCGCTGATTGCCAATTGTCCAGTAGATGATTATTCGGCCAAATACGGCGGCATCACTAAGTTTGTGAATCGGGTCGAATTTGTGTTAGCAAACGGTGAAATCATTCAAACTGCCAAACTTCGCAAGCGTGCGTTAGATAAGAAGAAGGGCCTAACCAATTCAGAAGGCGTTTTATATCGTAATTTAGGTAATCTCTTAATGATTATGCTGATGCGATCAGTTTTATTGCCAACAATAATTTTGATAACGCTGGCTATCCAAACATCGTTCGCGTTTATCGACAGAAGAATAAGACTTTTGATATTTTACCACTACTCTATGGTTCGCAGGGGACGCTCGGCATTATCACGGAAGTGATTTTAGAGTGTGATGTTATTCCGACTGAAAATAAGCACCTGATTGCTAGTTTTGGTTCGGTCAAAACCGCCATGGAATTTCTCAATCTCGCCCGTTTCTTGAAACCAGCCGAGCTTAATATGTATGACACTCGCATCATCACTGCCGTAGAAGAAAGCGGTAAACGTCCAGAACTGCTCACGCGAAAACTTGACGAGGTTGGCGGCTTTATCGTGGTAGTTGGTTTTGATGACAGTCCAAGAAAGAATCATAAAAAGATTCAGAAATGTATTGCCGCTTTGCCAAAAAGCGCCAATCCAATTGTTGAAACATCTGAAAATTCTGCTGCCTTTGGCGACATTCATAGTGCGCTAATCAGTTACCTTAATGACATCACTAAAGGCGAGCGCGTTCCAGTAGCAGATGATTTTTATGTGCCAGTTTCCGAGTTTGCTTCCTTTATGGAAGATATTACCGCTCTTGAAACCGAGCTAAAGCGCCCACTTCATCTTTACGGCTCGTACAATTCCGGAAACTTTAATATTCGCCCAGACATTAATCTTTCAACTGAAGAAGGTCGCCAATTTGCCTTTGATTTTGCCAAAAAGATTGACGAGTTACTCGTTAAACATCACGGATCATTTACTGGTGGCATGCCGGAAGGTCGCTCTAAAGCCTTTGTAGCCGAACGTTATACTGACCGCCAAAAGAAACTCTATGAAGCTATCAAAGCCACCTTCGACCCATATAATATATATGGCTCAGATTGCAAAATCAACGCAGACAAATCCGACCTCAAACACGTTAGAACGGAACCTGGAAATCACATCGTCTTATAAGAGCGTCTTAAGGGGCGCTTTTTTGGTCTATTTATGTTATAATACTACGCATGAAGACTACAACTAAGAAATTATCTGACACCAAGGTGGAATTAAAAGTTGTCCTCGATAAGAAGGACCTCAAAGTCGCCCACGAGAAGGCCGTTGAGCGTCTCGCCGCCGACGTCAAAATCCAAGGCTTTCGTAAAGGTAAAGCCCCACTCAATATTGCTGAAAAAGCGCTCGACATAAATGACATTAACAACACCGCTGCCGACATTGCCGTTCGAACTACCGTTCCGGCTGCCTTTGTTGATGCCAATCTTAACCCAATCGTGATTCCAAACGTCAACGTCATTAAATATGTTCCAGGCGATACACTTGAATATATTGCTACGGCTGAAGTTTTACCAGAGGTTAAGCTGGGCGACTTTAAACACTTAGGCGTCAAAAAACAGGTCGCCAAAGCTTCCGAGAAAGACGTTAAAGATATCCTTGACAACATTCAAAATGCCTACGCCGAGAAAAAGGTCGCCAAGAAAAAAGCTGCGATGGGCGACGAAGTAATTATCGATTTTACTGATAAAAAAGACGGTGTTGCCTTTGACGGTGGATCTGCTAAGGACCATCACTTGCAACTTGGCTCAAAATCCTTTATTCCAGGATTTGAAGAAGGCCTCGTTGGTCACGAATCTGGTGATAAATTCGATTTGCCACTCACTTTTCCAAAAGACTATCACGTTAAAGACCTCGCCGGTGCCAAAACTGTTTTCGAAGTTCTAGTCAAACAAGTTAATGAAGTAATTAAGCCAAAACTAGACGACGAGCTAGCCAAAAAATGTGGTCCATTCAAGACCATTGATGACTTAAAAGCCGATATTAAAAAGAACCTTGAAGCCCAAAATGAAGCTAAGGCCGTGGATAAGTTCAAAGATGAACTCGTTACTGCACTAGTCAATTCTTCTAAGGTCGCTGCTCCAGAAATTCTTATTTCCGATCAACTTCGCTTTATTAAGGACGATGTCACTCGTAATGCCGCATCTCACGGTCTCCAATTCGAAGAATTCTTAGCTCAAGCTGGTCAAACGCCAGAAGAGTGGGAAAAAGAAGCTCGTAAAGTTGCTGAAACCCGTGTTAAAGCCTCCCTCTGTCTCCAAATACTAGCTCGTGATGAAAAAATCACAGTCCCAGATGCCGATGTTGAAGCAAAGATTGCTGAGCTCCGCGATGTCTATCAAAAATCTCCAGAAGCACTTAAGAATTTAAAAGACGAACGCGTGAAGATGGATATCAAAAACCGTCTGATTATTGAAAAGACCATCGATTATCTTGTCAATCTAAATTCTAAATAACTTGACTTTTCTATCCATAAGAGTATAATAAGCTGTAAGAGTTTCACGCTCTGTTTGCTATTGCTGTAAAAACGTAAACAGGGCACAATATATCAATCTTAAAAGGGATTATTTTAACTAATGCCAACTATTAACCAGTTGATTCGCAAGCCACGCAAAAGTGCCGCCAAGAAATCCAAGGCTCCAGCACTTGGCTCAATCGTCAACACGCTTAAAACTCGTTATTATGATCAAGCTGCTCCACTCAAGCGTGGCGTTTGTATCAAAGTAACTACCAAGACACCAAAGAAACCAAACTCCGCTCTTCGCAAGGTCGCTCGTGTGCGTCTTACTAACGGTCAGGAAGTTTGGGCTTACATCGGTGGCGAAGGCCACAACCTTCAGGAACACGCCGTCGTACTAGTTCGTGGTGGTCGCGTACCTGATCTTCCAGGTGTTCGCTATCACATCGTTCGTGGTACCCTAGATCTTCAAGGCGTCCAAGGACGCAAGCAAGGCCGTTCGAAATACGGTGCTAAGAAGGAGGGCAACTAATTATGCCACGTAAAACTACTAAATCACTTGAACGTAAAGTTAACCCAGATCGTAAATATCAATCTATCTTGGTGCAACGTTTAATCAATAAATCTATGCTCGATGGCAAAAAACAAGCTGCTGAGCGTGCTGTTTATGCTGCTATCGAAGGTGCTGCTAAAAAATTAAAATCCGAGAATCCAGTCGAGGTGCTTGAGAAAGCCATCGCTAATGTTTCTCCAGACTTTGAAGTTAAGTCCCGCCGTGTCGGTGGTGCTAACTATCAAATTCCATTTCCAATTGCTGGCCACCGCCAACTTCACTTTGCCTTTTCATGGCTAGTTCAAGCCGCTCGTGCTCGCCAAGGCATGCCATATGCCAAGCGTCTCGAGGCTGAAATTGTCGATGCCTGCAACGAAACTGGTGCCGCCTTCAAGAAGAAGGAAGACTGTCACCGCATGGCTGAAGCAAACCGTGCATTTGCGCACTTTGCTCGCGCCTAATTAAAACAGTAATAAAAATCCCCTCGAGTGAGGGGATTTTTTGTGGACACAGAGACAGATAAGTGTTATAATAAACGAACGCCTTAATGGTCGTACCTTAAAACTGTCTCGCTATGTTAGGAGGGGAAAATGCTTAATATACCAAAACCTTTCATTATCGCCTTTTGCGTATTAGTACTGGTCGATTTACTCATCCGGGCTTTTAGTATCAAACGAAAACAGTCTAACGACGAGGTTTTCATCGTTAAAAACATTTTTGGTCGGGCACGAATGATTAAACACCGATCATTTATTACGGCAGTATGGCCATTTCGAAACGCACGCTTAATTAGCCTAAAAACTGCCACCTCCGATAGAAGAAGCACTAATATTACTATCAGACATCACACCGTTATGCTTGTCTGGGAAATGACTTATTCCGTTGATGTCTCTTCATCTCAAAGCATCAATAGAGTTGCAAAATTCCATTTCAGTTTTGCTGATGAAGAGGCTGTCAGTCGGCACATTATCTTTCTTGCTGACGATATACTCACCGGCGTGATTGTCTCGCGTTGCCGGAATAATGAATCATTGAACGATTTTGAAGCGATAGAAGAGCAAGCGAACAAAGAGCTCAAAAAAGAACTTGGTAAATATGGTTATACCGGAGTCTACTTTTTACTTGACGGCTGTTACTATGTTGATCAAGTTCTCCCAGACCAAGAAATCGAAGACATCATCACAGGCAGAGACAGTTAGCCCCCATTATAT
>JAFROU010000011.1 GCA_017429465.1 Candidatus Saccharimonadota bacterium | reverse complement strand
CCGATCCCGATATGATATTCATGGGCTGGTACACGGCCGCAAGTGGCGGTACCCTTGTGGATGGTTCAACTACGCCAAGCACTGATGGCGAGACATACCATGCTCAGTTTAAGAAGATTGTGTGCAAGTTAGAGACTTTGGACGCGAATCTCCATACCATATCAAATCATACCTATGGGATAATTGCCAATTCCAATAATACGACCCAGGGGGCTCCAGGAGGTGGTACTGCATATAACTGCGATGTAGATTATGATGATACTTATAGTCCAGTGAATGAGCGTTTCTATTACCTAGGAACCGATAACAATGGTAATTCAGCACTGGTGGCTTGGAATAGCTATTACAATGGTACTTGGGCTGCAGGCACTAGTAGTGATACTATTTTCACCTATACAGATGCCTTAACGCGGCTTCCTTCGAATACTGGCGGAGCATGGGATAACCCTGGTATTGTAGAGCAAGCGACTGGGAAAGCGGCTAGGTTCTCGACTCGTGCTGAGATTGCTTCGGCTTGCGATAAGACTTTGAATGAGATTACCGGCGTAGGTGCTTTAGATGATTGTGACTATACCATGGAACATACTGCGTATGATGGTGCCGGAAGATCTGCACTATGGCTAATGGAAGAGAATTCAACTCTATATCGTATCCATTCCGGTTCCGCTAATCGCCATGTCAGCTCTGCTAATGCATCGAACAGCAGTATGGTACGTCCGACTATTGTGGTGCCATATAAACTGATTGAGAAATATACTCCTGCGCCCTCTCCGCTGGATGTAACGAACGCCGTGATTGGCAATAGCGATTTAGATGTTATGGTAGGTCAAACGTTGACAATTCAAGTCAGCAATTCGGCTTCACTAGAAGCGTATACATTTAGTTCTGATGATTCGTCGATTGCCACTGTCGATTCTTCGACTGGCGTAGTGACTGGAGTAAGTGCAGGCACAGTTGACATCATTATGATTGGTGCAACTTCTGGTCTAACCAAGACAATTGAAGTCGAAGTGGTGGCCGATCCTGATACTCCTGTGATATTTGATATTTCGAACGATGCTACTCGTGGCTACCAGGCATTATCTGCTCAGTGGGCACAGAGTCCAGTAAATATCGCAACCTTCAATAAGAATACGACTACTATTAATAATTCGACTTGGGGTGACACCTCGGAACTCTCGGAGTTACAATATTGGACTGCAATTCGAAATAATTTCGTTAGCAATCAATGCTTTATTCAGACTAGTACTGCCAACAATACGAATAGCGATGCGGTAAAGCCATTAAGCGCCTTATCTGCCTGGACGAGTGGTTCGGTAGATTGTTCGAAACCAAGTGCGTATGATACTGGAGTGAACGCGGCTCTTACTGTACGACTCAACGATGCTCAAGGTGCCGTTGTGGCTTATGCTAAGGCTGATAGCGGCGTAATTCACAATATGATTCCAGGTCAAACTTACTATTGGGAAAAAACCAGTGACAGTACAGTATATGGTTATGTGACGGCCGTCTCGAATGGTTCAAGTACTGGCACTCGCTGGGTAGATATGGATGTCGTTCGCAATGCGCGTGATCTTGGTGGTTTGCCAGTCACCTACACAGATAGTAACAACCAAACTGTGACTGGTACTCTTGCCTATGGTAGACTATTCCGTGGGGAGAAGATGCAAAATGTTTCAGCCTCGGAGTTGACTAATCTTGGGATTACGACTGAGTATAATGTGGGTGATGAATATGAAGGCGATACGCATCTTACTGATTATCATCTCAATAGTGTAATTCACTATGATTTCGAATACCACTCTGGTGATGAGAATAATGCTAGCTCCAATTATATGAAAGCGTGGACCGCCGTGACCAATATAATGACTGACATTGCAAACACCAATACTACTAAGAATGTTTATATTCACTGCCGTGTAGGAGCAGACCGAACTGGTACGGTGGCATATATTCTTGAGGGGCTTCTCGGCGTGCCAGATGAACAGAGATACGAGGAATATGGTCTGACGAATCTGTCTGGTTTATATGATAGAACTAGGTATTATAAGGAAAAGTCAAGTTCTAATAACCTAAAGTTTGTCTATATGATGGGTTATCTCCGAACTACTTCAGATATACTCACTTGGTATATGCACAATCAGAACGCGGATCCAAACTTAATTAGTTCATTTAGATCTGCAATGACTACGCCTACGCAATAATAAACTGCATAAAAAAGCAAATAGATATATTGTTTATAGTTTAAAAGAAGTCACAATCATGCTAAAGACAGATTGGACAAAAAATATAATACTTCAATTTTGCCATGTTATAATTAAAAAATAGTTGTGCGCTAACTGTTAAATGCCCAATAGGAGGTTCCATATTATGAAGAGTAGAAAATGTAAATATATCTTCGTCACGGGTGGAGTTCTCTCCGGCGTCGGTAAGGGCATTACTGCCGCATCTATTGGCTCAATTCTAAAAGCTAAAGGTTATAAAGTCACTATGCAAAAATGTGACCCATACTTGAACGTAGATGCAGGACTATTGAATCCGGTTGAGCATGGTGAATGTTACGTTACTCATGATGGCGTCGAGACGGATTTGGACCTCGGTCACTACGAAAGATTTTTAGATTTTGAAACCAGTAAGTATTCTATTACACTTTCAGGATCAATCTATAAGGAGCTAATTGAAAAAGAGCGGTCTGGCGGTTTTAATGGTAGGACTGTGCAGCTTGTCCCACATTTCACTAACCTAGTTTGTGAGAAAATTGAAAAAGCTTCAGCCAAAAGCGATATTCATATCGTTGAAATTGGTGGTACTGTTGGCGACTATGAAGGCTTACCTTTCATTGAAGCAATCAGACTATTTGCTAATAAGGTTGGGCGTCGGAATTGTTTATATGTTTCGGTGGTTTATGTACCATTTATTCATACTTCTAATGAGCTAAAAACTAAACCGGCGCAAAATGCTTTAAGAGATCTTAGGGGTTTTGGTATCATACCAGATATCGTATGTGTTAGAACTGAAAAACCTTGCGATAGAGCTATTTGCGAAAAAATTGCAGCTTTTTCTGGTATCCCCGGTGAAGCCGTGCTAAATCTACCAGACATTAATAGTGTTTACGACGTGCCTTTAAATGTGTTAAAGTCTGGAGTGCTAGAAATCTTAAATGATTTTGTTGGCGACAAAAAAGAACCAGACATGTCTGGGTGGATAGAGTTTTCTAAGCGATGTGATCACCACCATCCAAAGACCGTAACGGTTGGTCTAGTCGCGAAATATGTAGGGAATGATGACACTTATATTTGCGTGACTGAGGCCTTAAAGGCCGCTGCCGCCTGGAACAATGTCAACCTTAATTTAAAATGGATTAGCGCAGAAGAGCTTAGTAACAACTCTGTGCGGGCAAGTAATAATCAGGCAAGGATTGAGTTATTGAAATGCGATGGTATCGTAGTGCCAGGCGGCTTCGGCATAAGAGGAACTGAAGGCAAAATCATAGCTGCAGAATATGCTCTTGATAAAAATGTGCCATATTTAGGATTATGTCTAGGCATGCAGGTGGCTTGTATCGCCGCCGCCAGAAAAGGTGGTATTAAAAATGCCAATTCGGAAGAATTTGGCGCTAAGGAAAAAGATGGTAACAATGTCATCTATATTATGGATGATCAAAAAGGTAAAGAGTCCACTGGTGGCACCATGCGCTTAGGTGACTATAGGGCGATATTAGATAATAAATCAAAAACCAAAAAAATTTATGAAAAGTATGGTTGGGGAAAAACGTGCGACGGAGAATTTGAAGTAATTGAACGTCATCGTCATCGCTATGAAGTGAACCAAAAGTATTTACCAGAAATGGAAAAAGGCGGGATTAAAGTGTCAGGGACTTCACCAGATGGAACGTTAGTTGAGTTCATCGAAGCTCCAAATTGCAAGTTTTTTGTAGCAACTCAGGCTCACCCAGAATTCAAGTCGCGACCACTTAACACCCATCCTTTATTTATGGAGTTTATTAAAAGCCTAAAGTAAAAAATGATACGTCATAGTGCAAGAAGTTAGAGTACAGTCACCGGTTAATACCGATGATTAAAACATTATTCCCCAGAAAATAAAGTATAAGAACATCAAAAAAACAAATCTAAACTATTACATTTATGGTAATTTTTAGTATAATAAAAATAAGCACTAATGCGATTTTCTAGAATAGTTTAAATCGCATTAATGTGGAGGCAAAAACAGAATAACAATGCTAATTCAAAAATTAACAGTTTTTTGGCATTCGAAAAACGTTGGTTTTTCGAAGACAATAATCTGGTTTGCACCAGTTGTTTTTGCACTCGCGGCTTCAATCATTAATCCAATCAAAGTATTTGCAGAAGATACAATATCTATTTCGATATCCTCCGGCGGTAATCTAGCGTTCAATGTCGGCCAGGGAATGCCAAACTCAGCAACAGAAACAATAACAGCCTCCACAACAAATTCTTCAGGATACAACATCGCAATTATGACATCGGGCGGTACAAGCCTAGACTACGTTGGTAGTGAAAATGCTTCAATCCCGACCGTCACCCTGCCGAGTGGAAATACGACCGGTTTACCACTTGCTAATTTTGGCTCCACTGCATACGGATATAGCCTAGATGGCACTAATTATTTACCAATTACCGACAGTGCATTAACAGCCGGTCAAAGAATTATTCAAACTAATACGGCAAGCAACAACGACACTTATTCGCTTTCTTTTGGTGCTTACGTAGGGACGAATATACCAACGGGTAACTATACTAGGACATTCCAACTAGTGATCACTGCAAACCCGGCAGCATACACCATTTATTATGAGCCAAACACAGAAGATACTGTTTTAAATATGCCAACTTCACCAGTAGTGGAAAATATTAGCAGCACCGACACTACTATCGCAAGCGAAGTTCCGACTAGAACAGGATACGTTTTTCTTGGTTGGAGCAAAGACCAAAATGCTACTATCCCAACTTATAGTCCCGAAGACACTATGCTTCTTAATTTAAACGATGGCACGGTCATTCATTTGTATGCTATATGGGCACCAATAGCTTACGAAATTGCTTTTAACAACAATGCCCCACAAGGTACTTCTGTAAACGGCTCTATGTCTAATCAACAATTTGAATATGGCATTGCCGATAATCTTACGACAATCGGATATACGATAACAGATTATCAATTCATAGGCTGGAATACTAGCGCCGACGGCACTGGCACAGCATATGAAGATGCTGAGCAGGTTAGTAATCTAACGACCACTAATAATGCCACAATCACACTCTATGCTCAGTGGTTCCACGGCTTCACCTTTGATGGCTCCTGCGCCTTTGACGGCCAAGGCAATGTAACTGGTGATTGTGCGAAATATGCAACTGGCGGCGTCATCAATACTGGTGTTGCACTGCTTAATCAGACTAACGCTACTAAAGACTTTACAGTCGAATTTACCATTGACTCGTTTGGCACGCATCAAACCACTCAGGCAACCTTATTCTCAAATAAAGACGAGAATGGCACCTCACCATGGCCAGGCGTCCATCTAAGGGCCAGTAATGCAACTACTCTCCAAATTCGTACTGCGTATACTGGGTCAACTATTGCGAGAACTGTTCCTACTAGTGCCGGCACAAAAATCATTATCAAGAAAAAAGATGGTGAGCTCTCTTACAGTACGAACGGCGGTACTTCATTTACGACATTGATAGATCTTTCTGGTTTCAACAGGTATTTCAACTATACTGCGACTATTGGTGGCATTATCGATAGCAGCGGGAATCCGGCTCGGTTTATTGAAGCAACTATTTCTGACTTTAAACTTGAGATTCACGATGCAACCACTTATCTCGTTCAATATGATACACAAGGCGGCAGTACGCCACCGGCCAGCCATATCATGGAAGTTGAAGGCGGTGAACTATCGATTATTGTTCCTACCAAAGCCAACAACATGTTTGAATGCTGGAATACTATGCCGGATGGCACTGGCACCTGCTATTACCCTGGAGAAACCGTTGACCATATTGGTACTCCAGGCGGTGTAATTATACTCTATGCCATTTGGATTCCTCCAGTCAGTTACACTGTAGTCTTCCATGATAATACGGTCGCCGACAATACAATAGAGCAAGAACTAACTTACGGCGATGGCCAAACACTAGATGCAAATACATTCACAAACGGTTCAAAACAATTTGTAAAGTGGAGCACCACCGCAGACGGCACTGGCAAGGATTACTTCGATGAAGAACAAATCCTAACTGGGCTCACTGACGTCGCTAATGACACAGTCGATCTTTATGCTATCTGGGCCGACAGCATCTATGAACCAAATCAAACCGTGCTATCATTTGATGGTACGAATTATCTAAATACTGGAGTACGTCTATTCGATAGTACTAACTTCGGAAAAGACTTTGAAATCATTTTCAACATCGACAGTATGGGTACTAATGCCGTCCAGAATACAGTCGTCTCGTCAATGGACGAAACTGGTCAACCATGGCCGGGCTTCTGCTTCAGGCTTGGTGAGACTGGCCAATACGAATTTGCAGCCAATGCCTCATCGGCTAGCAGCGACCGCGTCAGGAAGTACTTTACTGGCGAATCAAACAAAGTATCAATCAAGAGAGTGAATAATATTCTCTATGGAAAGCTAAACAATGGAACTGAGCAAATGATTATTAATTATGCTAACCTTGCTGGCCCATTTAATACCGCAGTCTGGGTTGGAGCTGCCCCTAATAGTGATGGTACTACGCCACGACGGTTCTTTGTTGGTGATATTAGCCACTTCAAGATTGCAATTAATGACCCAACTCCAGCCCCGAACCCAGGCAACTAGTAAATTTTACTACTAGTATTAGTGGCGAACAGCCATAAAATTAGAAGCCAAAATCAAGGTGACTTAAACGAACCTAAAAAAAAGAAACCCCAGGGGGGGAAAACTCAATATGGTGCTGGAGGTAGGACTCGAACCTACGAAGCCCGAAAGCGAGAGATTTACAGTCTCTTGTCATTGCCACTAGACGACTCCAGCAACTTTAAACATTATACCAAAAATAGAGAAAATGCACAAGCCAAAATTTTGACTTTAAACGGTAAATATAGTAAAATTACCTATATGCCGTGATAGCTCAGTTGGTAGAGCAGCCGCCTTGTAAGCGGCAGGTCGTCGGTTCAAGTCCGACTCGCGGCTCCATTTTTTTAGATTAGATCAGAATTCAAATAATAGTAATATTCTAGTAGCTCGTGAGAATAATTTTTAATAATACCATCTGGCATTACCAACATTCGAGTAATTCCAATTTGTTCTACAAAATCAGGATTGTGCGAAACAACAATCAATGTTCCAGCGTAATTTTTAAAATTTTCACCGATTACTTTTTGTGTCTCAGGATCAAAATGGTTAGTTGGCTCATCTAATACTATTAAATTAGCCCTCTTAAGCAAAATCTTACAGAGCGCCACTCTCGCCTTTTCTCCCGGGCTTAAAACTGAAACTTTTTTATTTAAATCGTCATCAAAGAACAGAAAATTCGAAAGAATACCACGAAGTTCTGTGTCGGTATAATCATACGACTGTATGTTTTCGAAAACAGTGCGTCTTTCGTCTAATATTTCTAACTCCTGCGCATAATAAGCAACCGAAACATTATGCCCGTATATTACGTTACCACTGATTGGTTGCAAACCACCAGTAATAATCTTAAGTAAAGTAGATTTACCTACGCCATTTTCACCAACAATCAAAAACTTCTCGCCACGATCAAGTGTAAAAGAAAGATTGTGGTATAAATCTAGAGAATCAGCATAATGAAAGGTTAGGTTTTGCAATTCGAGCGGATGCACGCCAGACTTCTCTTTTGGTGTCACATCAATATTCACTTTTTCATATTGTTTTTCTCGCGTCTCAAGCTCTGCTATACGTTTAGCCAATACTTTTTCGCGCTGATGTCCCATTGCAATTAAAGCAGTATTGCTACGTTTAGCATTACGTGCTCGCATCACAAATTCCTGCAAACGCTTAATCTCACGCTCTTGCTCAGTAATTTTTGCATCCTGCGCAGCTAGATCGGCTGCATACTGTCGGCGAAACGCAGAATAATTTCCTTTATAAACTTTTGTCTTATGAGTCGTCTTATTAAGAAATAAAGTTTTATTAGTCACCTCATCCAAAAACTTTTGATCGTGCGAAATAATTAACACCATACCATCATAATTACGCAGATAATTCGTTACAAACTTCTTTGTCTTTGTGTCTAAATGGTTAGTTGGCTCGTCAAGCAATAATAAAGCCGATTTGCTAAACAGCACTCTAGCAAAAGCCACTTTTGATTTTTGTCCACCGGACAATTCACTCATTTTCTTATCAACCAAATCACCAAGGTCCATTTTTTCAATAATCTTCAAAAGATCATGGTCTGCTTCCGCAATGTCACAATTATCGATTTGGTCTTGCAATATATTAATTCGCTCAAGAATTTTTGCGCTATTTGGATACTTAGCGAGCTTTTCATATTCAATATTTAATTGTTCTTGTAGAGCATCAAAAGGACGAGCTTCATAAATATAATCCCAAACTGATACGTCGTTAGCAGAATCAAGTATTTTTATTTCTTGCGGTAGATAACCAACTCGTGCCGCAGTAGTTACGACAATCTCACCGCTATCTGGTTTGTGTAGGCCTAAAATTATTTTAAAAAGAGTCGTTTTTCCAGCACCGTTAACACCAACCACACCAACCTTATCGCCCATTTCTAAACGAAAACTGGCGTTATCGTATAACGTCTCTGTTCCAAATGCTAAACACAGGTTTTGTCCGTACATGCTTAAATTTTATCACATCTGTTTACTTTTTTATCAGTCTGTGGTAAAATACACGCTAGTATGGCAAAGAAGAATAATACAAAGCGCAAACTTGTTGGTCTCGTATCAGAGGAGTCTGGTGTTCGTGCTTATTACACTAAGAAAAACACTATGAATACTCCGGATAAGCTTAGTCTTAAGAAATACGACCCAGTTCTTCGTAAGCATGTTGTCTTTACCGAAACTAAGAAGAATCTTGGCCGTAACGAAGTCAAAGAAAAGAAGCGTTAAAAAGTCAGAAAAATACCCCCATAAGGGGGTTATTTTTTATTGCGCTCGACCAAGCCGGTAATTAATATCCCGGACTACATTCATATAATACATAAAGGCTTCATAAGGCGAAGCATAAGCAGAAAAATAGGCATGTACATCACCGTCATTCCAATATTTAGTGCACATTGCGTAGGAGTGATCAGAAGTAGTGAGTCGACGCCAATCAGAAATAAGACAAGCGTCTTGAGTCGCCAAAATAGCATCACGCATACCATAGACCGTAGATAAAGCTTCGTCTTGAATAGCATTACCAACCCAAGCCGAAAGGTCACGTTCGGTATCAGCCCAAGTTACAATCCAAGGCATTGATACTTCATCAACTGGTTCCTCTAGATCACAAGCTTCGGAAACAGTCAAAAACTTGTTTTCGTACTCTTTAAGCCAAGAATAAATAAAGTGATTCATAAATTGGAAAATACCAGTATCGGCCCATTGGTGCTCACCAAAGGTCTCAAAATCCATAAACAGGTTAATCAACTCGCCACGCAAGCAATCCATATTGACCCAGCGTTGATATTTCTCTACCGTCAACGGCCATTCTGGCCAATTACGATCCGAAAACCTAAAGGCAATATCATCCGACAAACGATAATTTTTCAACAAAAGCTTAATGCTTTGGCATCCGGCTGGGCGGTAAACGTGATTTGGGCTGCGCCAACCCAATATCTTATCCCAACCTTCAGCAAGAATTCCACGGAAACCAGCTTCTTCAGCCCAATGGGCCAATTCGTCATTATAGGCTAATTCGGTATTACGAAAGACTTTACATTCTACGCCAAACAAATTAAATATTTTTTCACGGTGCATTTGCACCTGATCTTCAAATTCAGCTCTATTGTAAAAGAAAGAAAGGGAATGATAATAAGTTTCAGCCACTATTTCGACTCTACCAGTATTTACCATCCTTCTAATCTGTTCAATTAGATCTGGGCACCAAGCTAAAGCTTGATCGAGCCAAGTGCCAGTGATAGAAAGCGAACACTTAAAACCTGGGTACTTAGCAAGGTTTTCTTCCAACATTTTAAAACCAGGATAATAGGATTTTTCGGCTACTTTACGAAAAATACGCTCGTTATTGGTACGACCATTATAATTTGGGTCATCCCAATAATTTTGAGCATTGGAAACATCAAAAATTGAGTACTCGCGATAGCGGTATGGCTGGTGTACGTGAAAATATAACGTTATTGCCCTCATTTTATGTTATCAGCGTTTCCGTTTATGTTTATCAACTCTATTATAAACATCTAAACACTTTTTCGCAACATCATTCCACGAGATTTTTAGATATTCTCGTTTTGCACCATCTCGCAGGGTATTTTTAAGCGAATTACTTTTGGCAATAGCACAAATTTCATCAGCCAATTTATTATCATCCCAATAGTCATAAGTAAAGGCAGATCGAAGCACTTCAGAAACACCAGATTGCTTGGTTAAAATCAAAGCATCCCCAGAGTGCGCTGCTTCTAGCGCTGTCAAACCAAATGGCTCAGAAATTGAACTCATCACAAATACATCTGACACGCTATAGATATCGCGTAATCTTTTGCCACGAATAAATCCAGTAAAAATCACGTTTTTAGCGATGCCAAGCTCAGCACTAAGCTCGATTAGCTCATTACGTTCCTCGCCGTCACCGGCAAAAACAAACAGTAATTTTGGCTCCTTCTGTATGGCCTTAGCCGCAGCTTGCATCATATGCCACAAACCTTTTTGGACAGTAAATCTACCAACAGTAGTTACAATCGTGAAACCACACGACTTCATCCTCTCTAAGTAGCGGTAACTGTCCGCATTGAAGCTATAATCAGTGTTCAAGAATTCTTCACCAAGGGAATTATAAACCACGTCAATCTTACTTAAAGGAATCCCGTATTTGTTGTGAATTATGTGCTTAGTAGCATTTGATACGGCAATAACTTTGTCGGCCATCATCAAGCCTTCGCGTTCAACTTCGTGCACAAGCGAATTTCCACCGCGCATACCCGAACGATCATATTCTGTCGCATGCACGTGCGCTACTAATGGTAGGCCATAATTCTTCTTTGCTAGTACACCAGCTTCATATGTCAGCCAATCATGCGCGTGTACTATATCTGGTTTATAGTCCATCAAATATTTATCAACAAACTCGCAATAATGTTTTTGCACATCACGAATCGAAATAAAAGAATTATCGCCGCCGTCTTTATCTGGAATCATTAACTTTTCAATTAATTCAGTGTCATAAGAGCCCAAACCATAACGAAATAACGGATCGATATGCGAGGCCGACACCACTTTCATAAACTTAATATCTTCATGAACGTTGCGATATGGTACCACAAAATCAATTTCAACACCCTGCTTAGAAAGGGCTTTAGCCAAATTTAAACATGCAACACCAAGACCCCCACTGTTGTGAGGAGGAAGTTCCCATCCAAGCATTAGTATTTTCATCACTACCATTTTATCACATAATGTGCTAAAATATCTAAATAAAAATTAAGTTTTTTGAAAAAAATTAACAAATAGGGGAGTAGTACAACGGTTAGTATAGCGGTCTCCAAAACCGTAGATATGGGTTCAATTCCTGTCTCCCCTGCCACACCCCAGAAAGGGTGTTTTTTATTAAAAGTACTTGTGTTTATATTTGGCATAATATACTATATAGGTAGCACCCATGGGAGGTGCTGTAAAACAAACCAAATATAGGTCATATGCAAACAAGAACAAAACAGAGGAAAACAATACTGTTTATGATGTGGCTTTTTGTCGCATCTTTTGTTTTTATGGCCGTTTCTAATAATACTGCCTATGCCGCACCAGAACTACCGTCAGATACTACACCATCTATTTCTCTAAATTCCGGTACTGTTACAGCCTTAGTTGATGTGGGAGACTTCAATACTCTAAAGACAGGTAGTACTACCATTTCTGTTACTACCATCAATCCAACTGGCTATACTATGACTTTAACTACATCTGGAGCTAGTACTAATCTAGTATCAGGTACTAATACAATTCCAACTCTATCTTCAAATAGTTCAGTATCAAGTTTCCCAGTAGGAAGATGGGGTTATTCTTTAGATAATACTACTTATAAACCAGCACCAAGTGTGTCTGGATCAGGAGATACCCTAGCTACCACTAGCGAGGCCAATGGTACAGCCAATACTTATACGCTATATATAGGAGCTAAAGTAGCCAATACCCAGTCTTCTGGAACCTATACAAATACACTAGTTATAACCGCTGTAGCTAATCCAATAACTTATAGTCTTTCTTACGATGCCAATGGTGGTAGCCCTACCCCAGAAACTCAAACGTTTATCACAAATGATAATAGCCATACTTTTACAATTTCCTCTACTGTTCCTAGTAAATCCGGCTACACCTTTAAGGGATGGTGCGATGGAACAATAACAGGCAATAATGGAACTAGTACTCCTACCTGTTCACACATTAATAATATTAACATAACTGATACATCCATACGCCTGCTATATGCTTATCCAACCGTAACGCTAAGTGCCATGTGGCAAGCCGAAAACGTCACCTTTAATCAGGCTTACGCCAACAATAATAAGACAATGTCTAACGGATACTACGTTATGCAAGACATGAATAGTACCATTTGTGGTTCAGTATCTGAAGGTCAAGATGGAATATTAAGAGACTCTCGTGATAATAAACTATACTACGTACATAAATTCCCAATTTCAGGAGCAGAAGGCGAATGCTGGATGACACAAAACCTTGATTTTGATATTTCAACATCAAACGTCACGACCGCCACATCTGATGTTACTGCTAACTGGAATTCTAGTTCGACCCACCCGCCTACCGCCACGTCACAAACAATAGACCAATCAATAATTGAAGACTTCCCAACTAGGTCGTATGATCCGGGTAATTTATGCGTTGAACCTGGCGCAAACACCAAAACAACTTGCGACACAACCGTTGGCTCAGCAAATCATAATATTGTTGGTAATTATTACGTTTGGAATGCCGCAACGGCTGGTTCTGACAGTTTTGAAGTTTTTCACATGACCGTCAACGACTCAATCTGCCCGAAAAACTGGCGACTACCAGCAAACTATAGTGATTCCGGAAAAAGCTATACAAAATTAATGCAATCTAATTTTACAGGTAGCACCATAAACGATCCTCTTTACTTCGTTATGTCTGGAGGTACAAATCAAACCACAGCAGGCACAACCAATGCATACTTTAGCTCAACAAGTTTGTATTACTATGTCACTCGTTCCGAAGCATTATCACTAACTCCAACTTCGTATGGAATTTACTCTGGTGACATGGCGATTCGAGGTATGTATTACAATATACGCTGCGTCGCAAGAGGAGAGAGTGCGACATTTACCTTAAATTACAACGTAAACGGCGGAACGCTTAGTCCCTCATCTCAAACAATAGTAAAAGACCCGCCAGTTAGCATCCGCCTTCTCTCAACCGAACCAACATATTCTGGAAAAGTATTTCTAGGCTGGTGTGACGAACCAGTCAGCGGAAACCCCACTAATGGCATCTGCTCCGGCACCACCTATCAAAATTATGATTACTATACGTTTAAAGGCGACGCAAGCACTAAAGCACTTTATGCTATTTGGAGCACAAGCACCACCTTCAACCAAGCATATGCTGCCGCCGGAAAAAGCATGCTGAGTGGCTACTATACAATGCAGGATATGACACCAAACATCTGCGCAACAGTAGCAATTGGCGAAGAGGGAATATTAAGAGATTCAAGAGATAATAAACTCTACTATGTTGGTAAACTACCATCAGGCGAATGTTGGATGACGCAAAACCTTGATTTTGACATTTCAACATCAAACGTCACAACGGCTACATCTGACGTATCGATAAACTGGAACTCAACTTCAAATTATCCGCCGACTACCACACAAACAACGAGTTTTAGCAATTACAATGATAATGGCACACAATCCTATAATCCAGGCGATTATTGTTTAAGCGACTGGGGGCAACTAGACTCAAATTATACTGCTTGCTCAATGCCGAATCATTATCACGTTGGAAATTATTACCAATGGAACGCCGCCACAGCCGGAACCGGAGCTACATTAGTTGATGGCGAAGCTCCAAATTCTGTCTGCCCGAAAAATTGGCAATTACCAACTGGCAATTCAAGTGCCACTATTAGAGCCTATAAACCATATACAAGTAGAGCCAATGAACTCGCAAAGTTTAAATATAAACCGTATTACTTTGTTGTTAGTGGATTACAGCGAGGAACAGTTAGGAGCTCGGCTGGAGATTATATTACTTCAACACCATCATCTTCTAATAGTTCTTATTATACTTCGCTAATAATTAACACCTCAACGATGATTCTTTCTTCATATACAAGGAAATCATATGATTTACGTCTGCGTTGCGTCGCAAGAGGCACAGACTCAAATTATGCCATTTACTATAACCTGAATGGGGGTGGAGTCACAGACGTACCATCAACCTACCAAGAAATTGACTATATCCAAAGTACAGGCACACAGTTTATTAATACTGGTGTGCAAATGAATAAGGCAGATACGCGCAATTTAGAGTTTAAAGTTTATTACGACCAAGCGGTAACCTACACTTTTGGTGTAAATGCCTATCTCCAATATCCAAATACAGCCCGCACCGGCGGACCATATATAGTAAAGGATAATTATAATGGATCAACTACTACGCAAACTATATATGAAAATGACACTCTGATATCAACGCGAGACTGGTCAACATATAGTGGCGCCAACTTATACATCGGCCTATTTAGAATGGGTAATCCGGATGGTGGATGGTACGGTAACTACGCTCAAGCAAAGCTCTATTACGCCAAAATTACAGACGAGAATAACAACCTAATACGAGACCTAGTCCCAGTACGTCGCATATCAGATTATGTTGTAGGCCTGTATGATAAAGTAACTGGAAACTTCTATACCAACGCCGGTTCCGGTACGTTTAATTCAGGTGGAAATATCTTCAATACTGATACTATTTCTCCACAAACTGGCACAGTCGGCGCAAGTAGCATCAATACAACCCTATCAACTAAAAACCCAACAAAATCTGGTTATACTTTTTACGGTTGGTGTCCGGGTGCAGTTTCAAATAATAATTCCTCAACCGTGTCTTGTTCAACTACGTCATACCAACCTGGTGCCACGTATGCAGTAGCATCTGGCAGTGGCGCTATTAAAATGAATGCAATGTGGTACAGTGCTAATACAACCAGAACGTTCTACCTAAACTTTAATATGAACAGCGGTTCTGACACTGTTACTAATATTCCCGCAAATATAACTACTACCAGCTCTAGCTCGTCCGTAACCTTCTCAATCCCAAATACAATTCCAATACGTACCGGCTACACCTTTATCGGATGGAGTACTAGCTCTTCAGCGACAACACCGTCATATTATGCCGGGGGAACTTTCACAACAAGTAATACAAACAATACACTATATGCCGTCTGGCGACTATCAATGCAAAATTGGACCGGCTGTAATTCGCTCGCTGTCGGCTCGACGATAGAATTAGCCGACACGCGTGATAGAGAAATCTATCTAATAGGAAAACTGGCAGACAATCATTGCTGGATGTTAGATAATCTAAGATTAGATCCGTCACAAGCAAGTGTTAAATCTATCCTTTCCAGCACCAACACAAACGCCAATGATACTGCACTATCTTATTTCAGAAACGGTGGCGGTAGCAGCCCTTATGCAACATCAGCAATCAGCAGCTCATGGGTAACTTCATTTACAGCACCATACGTTTATGTTAGTAGTAAAGACACAGTAGCCACCCATTATGGCAGTGGCACCGGTAAGATAGGCGTATATTATAATTTTTGCGCAGCATCCGCTGGTAGTTACTGTTATGCTGACGGTGCCGGCGTAAATGTAGCCAGCACCTACAAAGATGCGCAATATGATATTTGCCCAGCCGGTTGGAGAATGCCAATTGGTGACGTAGGCGGAGAATATGGTACATTATACACTTCATATTCTTATAATCTAACAAACTTTAGAACGAGTTTGTCGACGACGCTTAGTGGTTGGTATACTGGAGGAACCCCGTCGAGCGTTAACTCTATAGTATATTACCTAACTTCGACTTTTGGTACCACTAGTACTATGTATATATATCAATTTAGCACAACAGACGTTAATGCCAGCTTAGCGGCAGGTCGACAATACGGTTTGAGCGTAAGATGTATGATGGAAAGTACTACAAACCCATCATTTTATCGAATTGCATATAGATTTTCAAACGATGTTGTCGGCAATTCATTACCAGGCTCCTGTAACATAAATGAATGGTGTACGGTGCCAAATCCTACTCGTTCTGGTTATAAATTCCTTGGTTGGCAAATTAGCAACATGAATCCAGGACAGAATCACTTCTTCATGTTTAATACAGATTCATCATACCAAACGACTACCGCTGAAGAATTCCCAATCGTAGATAGTACCGGCACATCTAGCGCATTTTATATGTGGAATGCACGCACAATTAATGGCACCATCGTTCTAGCGCCAGCATGGCAAGTGCTTTAATGTAGTATAATTATAAAAAAGGAGGAAAATGAATAAACTTGAAGGGAAAATTGCAATTGTTACCGGAGGTGCAATGGGTAATGGCCTCGGTATCGTCAAGACCTTTCTAAAATATGGGGCTAGAGTAGTAATTCTAGACTACAACGATGCTGTCTTTGAAACAATTGAGAATCTCCAGCCAGCTCCAGTCGAAGGATATAAAGTTGATATCCGTGATAAAACCGAAGTCAAAAGAATTATTGAAGAAGTCGCTCAAAAATATAACCAAATTGACATCCTAGTTAACAATGCAGGTGTTTGTAAGCTAGAAAAATTTGAAGATATGTCTGAAGATACCCGCGAATTTCATTTTGGAATTAATATTGACGGCACATGGAACGTTACACAGGTTTGCTATCCTTACATGAAAAATCACGGGGCCGCTATCATCAATTTATCTAGCGTGACCGGACCAATGGTCGCAGACAGTGGCGAAGTCGCCTACGCTACCACTAAAGCTGCTATCCTTGGTTTCACTAAATCACTTGCAGCTGAAGCGGTCGCAGACGGCATCCGCGTCAATGCTATCATGCCAGGCTACATTCACACCCCAATGGTAGACAATATGGCAAAAATTTCTAACCCAGATGATCCAGAAAGCGTTATTAAAGGTATTTCCGACGCCATTCCAATGAAGCGTTTAGGCTCAATCGAAGAGTTAGGCGAACTGGCGGCCTTTCTGGCAAGCGAAGAAGCTAGCTATATCACCGCTCAAGGCATTGTGATTGATGGGGGCAGCACTTTACCAGAAACAATGACTATGGGAGTGTAAAATGACTTTTGACGAACTAGAAAAAACTCGCGTCGTTTATAAATCTAAGGTCGCAAAAATTCGCAACTGGGCTTTTGCCATTGCAACCATAGCTTTGGTTCTACTTGGTTTTCCGGCTCTTCGTAGTGGAAGCGGCTTTGCTGCCTTTGCTATCTTATTTTATATCTTCTTTTTTATCTTTATTGTCACGATAATAGTTATTGCTTTTGCAACCAGAAAAGAAGCTGCCGCCTACAGCCGCGCGTACAAAGCCTATTTTGTGAGCCGTAGTCTTTCCGCGACTTTTTCTAACGTTACCTACATACCAAACCAAGGCATGCCATATGAAGTAATTAGTCGCACCGGTATGATGTATATGGGCGATCGCTACAATTCAAATGATTTCGTTTCTGGTAATTATAAAAACATTTCCTTCTGCCAAGCCGATGTACACATCGAAAGGGAAGATAAAGATTCAGACGGTGACACTACCTACGTCACAACCTTTAGAGGTCGCTGGATGATTTTTGACTTTCATCGCGACTTTGCCTTTAATCTCCAAGTTGCACATAAAAACTTTGGTTCTTCCCGTGCCTACTACGGCAAAGGTCAACGTAAATTTGAAAAAATTGAAGTCGAATCACCAACCTTCAATAAAAAGTTCGTAATTTATGGACAAGACGGATTTGAAGCGTTTTACATTCTAGATCCAGCCTTTATTGAAAGAATTGAAAAGTTGGGCGACGAGTGCGGCGGACGCATTATGCTTTGCTTTATTAACCAAAAACTTCATATCGCACTATATAACGGAAAAGATGCTTTTGAACCACCACGTTATTCAAAACCAATCGATGAAAAAGCAGAGTTTGAAAAAGTCTCACACGACATTAAGGCCATCACTAATTTTGTTGATGACTTGAATCTGGATAAAAATGTTTTCAAAAAATGATAAAATGGCTAAACGAAAAATCACAATAATTATCATTTTAGTTACTGCAGCAGCCGGACTAATCACATTTTTAACAATTAAAGGCTTAAAACAGAAGAAGGAAAATCCAGTATGCGAAGGCATTGACGGAGGAAGTTTTGTAGTCACCTATAAAGCTAAGATGGGCGAAGACCCAGTCAGAAGTAGCGTTTGTATTGGTTGCGCCCCAGACACTTATGAAGCACTTCCAAAACCAGAAAAAACAGGTTCAATTTTTGACGGCTGGTATTACGATGAAAAATTCAATCGCAAAGTCGAAGGAACCACTACGCTCGATATAAAACCAGTCGAGAACACCAGGGAGGGTTGCCGAATCGACTATAAAGATGTAATATTATATGCAAAGTGGGTGGACAAGGAGACTAATAAATGAGACTAAGAAAAAACCATCCAAAATATCATATCTTCTGGCCGATTTTATGGGCCGTCATTTTTATCAGCTTTGTAGCATTAGATATTTTTTGGCCTGGCTCAATCATATCAACCATTCTAAAAGTAGAAGGCATTTTCTTTTGTCTAGTCTTTTCATGGTGGTACGCTCGTGCAGACAAATTTTTAATTTTAGCACTCATCTTTACGGTCTGCGCAGATTTAATCCTTGCCATTTATAACTACTCACCAATCGGCGTCTTTGTCTTTGTCTTTGCAGAATTAACCCACTTTATTAGACTTAATGAGAACGCTAAGTTTGCTCGTATATATATTATATGTGCATTAATTGCACTTATTGTTGGCGCTGCCATCACCTGGCGCATCTACATCTTCGGCTTCGTATATGGCATTACTTTAATTATTAATTTCATTTACGCACTCAAATGGCATCGCCGATCGAAAGGCAATTCCTTCCCAGCCCGAACCGCTTTCTGGGGTTTTATACTTCTTATCTGTTGTGATATTTGTGCAGCCTTATCATTCTTGGCATCTTCCGGTGGTCTTTCCGCATTCGGTATCACTATATTATCAGCTAGTATTATCCCATTCGTAGACGTTCTTGCTTGGGTTTTCTACTATCCATCGCAAATTTTAATTTCCACAAGTTCTAAAGTTGTGTTACAATAGGGGTATAATGGAAGGTAATAAGAAAGTCAGACCAACAGCACGTGCCATCCTAGTCTTCGGGGCACCGTGTAGTGGTAAAACTACTTTTGGACAAAAATTCGCAGCCAGATTTAAATCACCATTCTATGATCTAGACGCTATCGCTGCAGAAAATAATCTCACGAGAGAACATATTTTAGTGCTTATCAAGGAAATTGCCAAAACTGGCAAAGACTTAGTCATCGAAGGTGGCCTTAATACCGAAAAAGACCGTACCGAAATCCGTAATATTGTCCGCGCTGCCGGTTATCAACCATATCTAATTTGGGTTCAAACCGATGTTTTGACTATCCGTGCGCGCCTAAAAGCACGCCATAAATCCGTTTCTAAGGCGAAAGCCGAATACGATGCTCGCATTGGCGAACTAGAAGCGCCAGCCGATTTTGAAAATCCAATTATCTTATCCGGCAAACACACCTTTGAGACGCAGCTTAGGCATGCACTCACTGGTCTCGCATGATTATTAAAGACCAAGAATTTGGTGAAGTAATTGTCCGCAAAAATCCGCTAGTAAAAGGCGT
>JAFROU010000010.1 GCA_017429465.1 Candidatus Saccharimonadota bacterium | reverse complement strand
TCAATTGATTTGGCGTGGCCAGGAAAATTTTGCGGCGGGGCATCCAAGTGAAAATTTTGTGGCAAAACTGCCGAATAAGCAGACGCGAGTAGTTTTTACGTTTGATGAAGGCGTGCTTTATTTTAATGATCAACGTAAATTCGGTTTCGTTAAGGTCTTGCCAACTAGCGATGTTGAAAAAGATACTTTTATTGCAAATTTGGCGAAGGAACCATGGGAGATGACGGTGGACGAGTTGGTGCAGAAATTTCAGCGCCATAAAAATTCACCCGTAAAGGCGGTACTTTTAGATCAAAAAGTGATTGCAGGGCTTGGTAATATTTATGCAGATGAAGCGTTGTTTTATGCCAAGGTTTATCCTACTAAAAAGGCAGGCGAGCTAAGTAAAAAACAGGTGGCGTTGATATTGGAAGGCGCTAAGACCGTGATGGACGCGTCAATTGATTCTGGTGGTTCAACGATGGCGACTTATGTGAGAGCGGATGGCACACGCGGTGATTATCTAGAAAAATTTGCGCAGGTGTTTAGGCGAGAAGGGTTGCCTTGTCCGCGCTGCGGTGCGACAATTATTAAAACGAGAGTGGCGGGCAGAGGGACACATATTTGTCCAGAATGTCAAAAATGTTAGAGATTTATTACGGCGACAATCGAATTAAGGCGGAGGGGGCAATTAAGAAGACGCTTGGTAGCGGATACGAGGTAATTGATGGCGCTGAGCTAAAGACCGATGATTTGCCGAATATTTTTATGGGTACCTCTTTGTTTACTTCCGAGCGCGCGATTCTTATTAAGGATTTAGGTGAGAATACGGAAGTTTGGAATAAGTTAATTAATTATATTGATACTTCAAACAAGGTGATTATTTGGGAACAGAAATTAGATAAACGTACAGCGGCTTATAAAGAGCTAGCCAAGGCTGGTGTGAAGATGGTTGAGTTTGCGTTGACAGAGGCTCCAGAAGCGAGGGAAGTGTTTAATATTTTAGACATGGCATGGCATGACGGCAAAAAGGCAGTGTTAAAACTCGAAAAAATTGAAATGAATCAAGATCCATATATGTTTGTGGGTTTGATGGTTACGCAGGCAATTAAGAAATTTGAATATCGTCAGGGAAGTAAAGAAAAGAGAGTTCTAAAAGAACTCTCTAAACTAGATATCAGAATGAAATCTACTTCGATGCAGCCTTGGTCTTTGGTGAAGTCTTTTTTGCTGCAGGTTTCTTCGTGGTAGTAGTCTTTTTAGCGGCTGGTTTGGTAGCCTTAGCAGTCTTAGCGGCAGCCTTTTTGACAGCTGGTTTTTTCTCAGTCTTAGCAGCGGTTTTTTCAATTTTGCCAACAGCTTTCAAAACTTTGGCAAGGGCAGATTTACGACGGGAGGCAGTGTTTTTCTTCATTAGGCCTTTTTTGACGGCTTTGTCAAATTCGGACTGAGCTTTAGCTAAGGTTTTATTAGTTGGGGTGCGGCGAAAAGCCTTAACGGCAACTTTAATATCCTTTTTGATTTGTTCGTTGTTCTTTGTGCGCTTTTCAGCTTGGCGCGCTGCTTTTTTAGCAGATTTGATAATCGGCATGAATGATTCCTATTAAATTATTTTAACTTTGCATGATTATACACGAAAAATGTAAAAAAGTAAAGAGAAGATAATCTTAAAAAATACTCTTGCTTTTTTAAAAAGTTTATGCTAGAATAAATCCGTAACGAGTAAAAACAAAAATGCCAGAACAAAAACCCGAACCTAAGAAAGTTGAGCAACCGCCAGAAAGAACTGACAGTGTTGTTAATGATGTAATTTCGAATGTTAATTCGGTAAATAATATTTTGGTGACGGTTTCAAGTAACCCATCGGTAGATGAGTTGACAGCAGCAATTGGTCTAACTTTGTTACTTGATCGCGTAGGAAAACACGTTACGGCGATTTATTCTGGTTTAACACCAAATGCTATTCAGTTCCTTGAACCAGACAAGACTTTTGAAGATAACGTTGATGCGCTGCGTGATTTCATCGTAGAACTTAATAAGGATAAGGCTGATCACTTACGCTACAAAGTAGAAGGTGATTTTGTTAAAGTATTTATTACGCCATATAAAACTACGTTGACCCAAGACGATCTTGATTTCTCACGTGGTGATTTTGATGTAGATCTTGTGATGGCGATTGACGTGGCTGAAGCAGTTGATCTAGATAACGCTTTGCGTGAACATGGTCGTATTATGCACGATGCCACGATTATTAATATCACGACTGGTAAACCTGGTAAATTTGGTGCGATTGAATGGAGCGATCCATCTGCTTCTTGTGTGGCAGAAATGATTGCTCAACTTGCGATTTCCTTGAAGAGCAAGGTTGAAATGGAAAAAGACATGGCTACGGCGCTTCTAACCGGTATCGTGGCTGCAACTGATCGCTTCTCGAATGAACATACAACCTCAACGACTTTGGCCGTGGCTTCTAAGTTAATGGAAGCTGGTGCCGATCAACAATTAATTGCTGAAAATATTCGTAGTGGTGGCCCTTCACTTGGTTCACTGCTCACAACCAAGATGGATGTTGATGATGGTATGGATGTTGATCATACCGTTACTGAAGAAGCTCCAGTAGCTGATACTGCAATTGCCGGCCCTATAGTAGAAGAAAGCAGCGCGGCAGCAGAAGATGATATTAAACCAATTGATAACCCTGGTGATATTACACCAATTGAACCAACTTACGAAGCACCAAAAGATTATGGTAAGTTAATGGATGAAGCTTTAGCAGAGGATGAAGCTCCAGCCACTAATTCACCAATGGCTAATCCAGCAGCAGAGAATACACCAGAAGCTCCAGCTTCTGAAGCCGGTGGTGTGCCAGACTTTTCTTATATGCAAGAGCCGGGTACCGGCCCAGCCGGACCAACTAGCTTAGGTGGTGAATCCTATGTAATGAACGAACCGCGTAAGACACTTGAACCATTGCCGATGCCAGATGATGATTTATTACCTCCACCACCAACTCCACCAGTAGATTTTGACGCGCCAGCTGAAGCTGCAGTAGCTAATGAGCCAGCGAAAGCAGTGCCAGAACCATCTGCTCCAGCTATGCCAGAACCAGCTGCTACTTCAGCACCAGCTACTGAGCCAATTACTGCGCCAGAACCAGTTTTGCCACAGCCAGAGCCAGTAGCAGAGATGCCACAAGTGCAACCGATTGAAAGTGCTCAGCCGCCAAGCCCGTCTTATCAACCATTAGGCGAAAATGCGGCAATGAACGATCAATTGTACCCAGACCCAGGAGCTTATAAAATACCAGGTATGTAAAATCGTCTAGCTACCCCGAAAGGGGTAGTTTTTTGTTATAATACAAGCTATGGATGAGATTATTTTAGTCGATAAACCAGCGAATATGAGTTCGTTTGGGGTGGTAGCAAGAATCAGACGCGTGCTTTCGACCGAAGCAGGGCATAAGGTGAAAGTTGGGCATTCTGGAACGCTAGATCCATTTGCTACAGGGCTTCTAATTTTGCTGGCTGGTAAGGCAACGAAGCGTTCAAATGAGTTTTTGAAGCTAGATAAGACCTATGAAGCAACGATTAGGTTAGGCGCAACGTCAACGACGGGCGATCCGGAAGGCGAGATTACTGAAAAAGATGTTGTTCGCCCGGATGATGAGATGGTAAAAATGGCGGTAAGGTCGTTTATAGGTGAAATTGAACAAAAAGTGCCGCAGTATTCGGCGGTAAAAATTGACGGAGAAAGGGCATATAAGCTGGCTAGAAAAGGTGTAGCGGTTGAGATGCCAACGCGAAAAGTGCACATATATAATATAGAGATACTTAATTATTCTTGGCCGACGCTTGTGATTCGTTGTCATGTGTCGAGTGGGACTTATGTAAGGACTTTAGGTGAGGATATTGGAAAAAAACTGGGAGTTGGAGGTTATTTAACGGCACTGCGTAGGACTGAGGTGGGGAATTATAAGGTAGAAGACGCTAAAAAACTGAGCGACTTTGGGGTTTACTAGGGGAAATAAATGTGGTATAATGCCACTCATGATAACAAAAGAGAATAAGAACAAGGCTATTGCCAAGGTCGCTCGTAATAAGAACGACGTTGGTTCTCCTGAAGTTCAAGTCGCTATTCTAACGGAACGTATTAAAGAAGTTACGGAGCACGTGAAGAATAATAAACATGACTTTATGGCCGAACGCGGTTTAAAGCAAATGGTAGGAAAGCGTAAAAAGTTGCTTAAATACCTCGAGCAAACCGATTTCGAGCTATACAAGAAGACTGTGGCGAAACTCGGACTCCGCAAATAATTAGCTTTTAAAAATCCCCCTTAACGGGGGATTTTTGATGCATAAAAATGCCCCTCATAACGAGGGGCGGGTGGGAAGAGAGGAGGAATTGCACAATGGTGCTTATTTTTGAGTATTATCGTAATAAACGCCATCGAGATATTTTATGATCTGTTCGGCACAGTTTTGCGCCATGATTCCTTGCCAGTAAGCGCAGGTCGCTTCGAGATTAGGATGGTTGTGAGGAATTTCACAGGTCCCAGTGTTGCTGAAGCGGAAATGGATTTCAGTGGTCTGCTCGCCGGCGTAACCAGTATCACGGGTGATGTGATAGGCGACACAAGCGCCGTGCTTTCGGAGAAGTTCTTTCTTCTCGTGGAGGCAGATGCAGTTGAGAGGGTCAGCGTCTTTATGACGCCCCAATCTATAGGGGTGTTCGTTATCGATAGGAACATGGCCATTGATGATGATCTTGTCATATCCCTTACAATCATCGTGGGCAATACAAACGATATCCATTTTTTTCATGGTTTTCCTCCTTAATGTACTCTGGTAGAATAAAAGACTAAGCTTTTACAAGCCAGCGTTTTAATTATAGCATAGTTTGTCGAAAAAGTCAATAAATGATATAATACAATAAGTAAATTAATATTGGGAAGACGGCAGATACCTAACAGGGGATAGATATCTGAGGTTTTCCCAAGGAAAGGTATTTTTTCATGGATATTATCAACCCTACTGGGAAGAAAACTACCAAAGTGACAACTAAGTGGTTGGGCCGTGAACTTTCACTCGAAGTAAATCGAGTCGGTTTTCGTACTACCTCTTCTGTTTTAGTTCGCTATGGTGATACCGTGGTATTAGGATCGGTCGTGGTCGGAACTAAGCCAGTGGTACAGGATTTTTTCCCACTTTCGATTGACTATGAAGAGAAATTTTATGCCGCTGGTAAGATTAGTGGCTCTAAGTTTATAAAAAGAGAAGGAAAACCTTCTGATAACGCGGTTCTTGTTGGTCGTTTGATTGACCGTCCGATTCGTCCGCTCTTTCCAAAGGGTTATCGCCAAGAGGTACAGGTGGTTACATCGGTGCTTTCGATGGATCCAGCTTTTCGCCCAGATTGTGTGGCAATGGTGGCTGCCTCAGCAGCACTATTAAATGCTGGCGTGCCTTTTGATGGTCCAGTAGCAGGTCTTCGCATCGGTCGTATCGGTGGCGAATTTAAAGCTTTTCTCACCCCTGAAGAACGTGCGGAATCTCCATTAGATCTTGTTGTTGCCTGTAAGGATGGTAAGGTGATGATGGTAGAGGCAGGTGCTAAAGAAGTGCCAGAAGACACCATTATTGAAGCCATGCACTGGGCAGTGAAAAATGTTCAACCAGCACTTGATTTACAGAGAGAATTACGTGATTTAGTAAAGCCAGCAGAGCAAGAATATGAACTGATTTTGCCGGATGAAGAGATCCAAGCTAAAGTTGATAAGTGGTGCGAAGGTAAGTTTGGCGACAAGGTACGCGGAAACGTACTCGAACGTACAGAGATTTTGAATAAATTAGCCGAAGAAATGCACGCCGAATTTGCACTTGAGCTCGGTGAAGGTGAAACCGATGAAGAAAAGATTGCTGATTACGAAGAACGCCTAAAGACTGAATATAATGATGCCTTCACGTTAGCTTCTCATCATGAAGTACGCCGTGCCATCATTGAGGAGGGCATACGTCCAGATGGTCGTAAACTAACAGAGGTGCGTCCACTTAGCTCGCAGGTTGGTATTTTGCCACGCACACATGGTTCCTCGCTCTTTACGAGGGGTTTAACTCAGGCGATGAACATCGTAACATTGGCGCCAATGTCCTTTGCACAGGTCGTTGATACGATGGAAGAAACTGACGTAGTACGCCGTTATATGCATCATTACAATGCGCCATCCTACACCGTGGGTGAATGTGGTCGTCTTGGTTCACCAGGACGTCGTGAGATTGGTCACGGCTACTTAGCAGAGCGTGCGCTTTTGCCAGTATTGCCAGAGGTAGAGGAGTTCCCATATGCGATTCGTTCCGTAACGGAAATCATGTCTCAAAATGGTTCAACTTCCATGGCTGCTACTTGTTCGTCTTGAATGGCATTGATGGATGCTGGTGTGCCTTTGAAGCGTCCGGTTTCTGGTGTAGCAATGGGCTTAATGGTAGATGTGCCAAAAGGTCAGGAAATTACCGCTAAAGACATTAACAAAGCCTATGTCTTAACTGATTTGATGGATGCTGAAGATTTTGCTGGCGATATGGACTTTAAAGTGACTGGTACTACTGAAGGCATTACTGCTTTACAGATGGATATGAAGGTTCATGGACTACCGGTAGAAATCATGGAAAAAGCAATTAAGCAATCTCATGATGGTCGCATGTTCATTTTAGACCATATGCTATCAGTGATTTCAGAGCCACGTGCGGAGATTTCGAAATATGCGCCAAGGATTGAAAAATTGATGATTAATCCAGAAAAAATTGGTGCTGTGATTGGTAAAGGTGGCGAAATGATTAATAAAATCACTACTGAAACTGGCGCCATGGTTGATATCGAAGATTCTGGTTTAGTAACGATTTCTGGTAATGATCCAGAAGCTATCAAAAAAGCGCTTGATTGGGTAAAATCCTTGACGGAAGAGCCAGAAGTAGGGAAGATTTACGAAGGTACAGTAGTTACAATTAAAGATTTTGGTGCATTTGTAAACATCATGCCGGGAATTGATGGCATGCTTCACGTTTCTCAAATCTCGGATAAGCGTGTTGAACGCGTAGAAGATGTGCTAAAGATTGGTCAAAAAGTACGCGTACGCCTAGTGGCAATTGACGATAAAGGTCGCCTGTCACTGACGATGCGAAACTTAGACTAACAGATTTAGAAAACACCCCTTCGGGGGTGTTTTTATTGACTTTTGATAACGCTTGTGCTATAATATATAGGTACAGATTTTCGCACTACGAAGTGTGATATAATTATAAAAGTTATGGCAAAAAGAAAATCTAGGAGAAAACATTCAAAGGAGGTAGCACCGGAACATGAGCTTCCAGGTGGCTTTTGGCGACAGGTCGTAGCTGTAATTATGCTGGCTCTTGCCGTAATACTTGTGATGACGTGGTTCGGCGAAGGTGGCTCGGCTTTAAATGAAATTCATAAAATAACCTTAGTGGGAATTGGCTATGCGTCTTATGCTATTCCACTACTTTTAGTGTATCTAGCAATTATGATTTTTCGTAGTGATAATAATCGCTTACCAGTGGTTATGTGGTTGGCGTCGATTTTGATGGTAATCTGGATTTCTGGTGTTTGTGGCATTCCAACGATTGGTAAGGAAAACCCGACTGGTGGTATGATGGGCGAATGGCTCAATGGCATGGTAACACAGATTTTAAATCCAGGAGTAGCAGTATTTATATATTTAGTTTTGATGTTTATCACGGCAATTTTTATCCTGCAGATTAGCCCGAAGGCAGTATTTAAGGCGATTGGTAGTTGGCTTCGTCCGGGGAAGAGAGAGGAAGATACTGAAAACGCCAAGATTGCTGGAGCCGTAGAGACTGGTCATGGTGGCGGAAAATTAGAGATTAAGGTTAATTCAGGTGTGGCGGTAGCGGATGCTCCAGCTAAGGCAGTTAAGGCTACAGCGGCTAAGGCTGCGCCGGCACCAGCGGAACCAGAAAAGGCGTTGGTGGCAATTAATGATCCAAATTGGAAAATGCCGCCAGTTGATTTGTTAGAGAAAAAACAATCTCCGGCTGATGCTGGTAATATTCAGCAGAACGCGATGGTGATTAAATCGACGCTGTCGGAATTCGGCATTGACGTCGAGATGGAGGGCGCAAACATCGGCCCGCGTGTGACGCAGTATACGATGCGTCCACCAGCTGGCGTAAACCTTTCAAAAATTGTTTCGCGCGATCGCGAGTTGGCCTTAAATCTGGCCGTGGATAAGATTCGTATTGAAGCGCCGATTCCAGGTACTCGTTCAGTGGGCGTAGAAATTCCGAATGCTCGTTCGGCAGATGTGCGCTTAAGGAGCGTGCTTGAAAGCCCAGAATGGAAGAATTCTACGGATCCATTAACCTTTGCTGTGGGTAAAGACATTTCTGGTCACGCAGTAGTGGCAAATCTTGCTAAGATGCCGCACCTTTTGATTGCTGGTACTACTGGTTCTGGTAAGTCAGTGATGACAAATACTTTAATTACGTCACTGCTTTATCGTAATTCGCCAAGTGATTTGAAGCTAATAATTGTTGATCCAAAACAAGTAGAGATGGCGCAATATGAGGATATTCCTCATCTTCTAACCCCGATTATTACATCTGCCGAAAAGACACTCTCAGCGATGAAGTGGGCGGTTAATGAAATGGAGCGTCGTTATTCTTTGATGGCGGAGGAAAGAGTCAAAAACATTGCCGATTATAACGCCAAGATGGCCACGAAGGCGACGGAAGTCAAGGACGAAGATGATAATGAGCAGAAACATGATGGCGGAAAGATGCCATATGTGGTGGTGGTCGTGGATGAGATGGCCGACTTAATGATGATGGCGGGAAAAGACCTAGAAATGCTAATTGTGCGTATTGCACAAAAAGGTCGTGCCGCTGGTATTCATCTGGTTCTTGCTACGCAGCGTCCAGAAGTAAAGGTAATTACTGGTCTAATTAAAGCTAATATTCCTGGTCGTATTGCGTTTGCTGTAGGTTCGCAGATTGATTCGCGTATTATGCTAGACCAGGGTGGAGCCGAAAAATTGCTTGGTAAAGGTGATATGTTACTGCTTACTACGGAGATGATGGGCAAGCCGCGCCGTATTCAGGGTGCGTTCTCAAGTGATCAGGACGTTAACAATGTAACTAATTTCTTACGAGAGCAAAGGCCACCAGAGTATAATGCTGATGTAGTGGCGCAGCAAGTGCAAATTAAGGGATATGGCCCATCGATGGGTGGTTCAATTGGCGATCTTGGGCGCACTTATGATCCAAACGATCCGATCGTCCGTAAAGCCGTAGAAATATCACTTGCGAAGGGTAAATTTTCAACTGCAATGTTGCAGACGTATCTAGGCAAGGGCCATGGGTTTGTCTCTGGTCTGGCAATTTGGTTTGAAGAAATTGGCGTAATTGGTGAAGCCAATGGCAATAAACCACGTGATGTTTTAATTTCGTCGATGGAAGAGTTTGACGAGATTACCAGTTCACTTTAGCACTTGTGGTTGCATAATCTGTTAGAGTGTGCTATAATGCGCGTAATATCAGCTCAGCAAACGGGATGTGTTTAAGCCGCGTTTGCTTTAATCCAAAGGAGTCTAATGAAAAATTACGAACTCACTGTTCTAATTCATCCAGATCTTGAGATGAATCTAGAACCTGCACTCGATAAGATTAAAAAACTCATCGAGTCCAACAAAGGTAAAATCACAAAAGAATCCAACGAAGGTAAGAAGCGTCTTGCATATTCAATCGCTGGTCAAGATTTTGCGGTTTACTACTACTACGAGTTAGAGCTTCCTGCAGCAGCTCCAGCTAAGATTTCAAGCGCTCTAAACATTACCGACGAAGTGCTTCGCTATTTATTGGTAACTGTCGATGAACGTAAAATCAAACTTGCCGCTAAACGTGCTGAACGTGAAGGCAAAGAAGCTACAGAAGAACCTAACGAAGAGGAGTAAGATTATTTATGCGCGGTTTTAGTAAAGCAATTATCACAGGCAACTTAACTCGTGATCCAGAATCACGTACAACACCAAGTGGTGCAAACGTTTGTAGCTTCACAGTGGCAGTCAATCGTGTTTACAAGGATGCTAATGGCGAACAAAAGGAAGATGTCTCTTTCATTGATTGTACCGCCTGGGGCGCTCTTTCAAATATGATTAGCCAATATGCAAAAAAGGGTTCTGGAGTTTTAGTTTCTGGCCGTCTTGACCAACGCAGTTGGGAAGATAAAACCAGTGGCCAAAAGCGCTCACGCGGTGAGGTTGTAGTTGAAGATTTCAATTTTATTGGTGGTAATGACCGCGATGGTGGTGGTCGCGCAAATAATACGCCTAGTGCAGCCGTCGATGAGGAACCAGAGGTAGTTCCAGACGATGTACCAGACGAAGTTGATCTCTCGGAGATCCCATTTTAATTAATATAAAGGAGATTTGAATGAGGAGAATTAAAAACGATCCAAATTTGTATTTTGACTATCATGATGTCAAAACTTTGCAACGTTATCTTGACCCTTATGGCCGTATTGAACCAATTTCTAAGACTGGTCTTTCTGCCAAACAACAACGCCAATTGGCTGTAGCGGTGAAACGTGCTCGCCATCTAGCTTTGTTACCATTTGTATCAGCTAATTAATAGGGGGTAAAATGTACGGTCCAACAGATTTAAAGAAAAATGTTTTGATTACTTTGGATGGTCAACCATACAAGGTGGTTGAGTATTCGCAAAAGGTGATGGGACGTGGTGGTTCCATTGTCAACGTCAAAATTAAGAACTTGATTACTGGTGCACTTTTGCCAAAGACTTTTAAAGGTCAAGAGAAGATTGAACCAGCAGAAGTAACAACCCGTAAGGTGCAATATTCTTATAATGATGCTGATAAATTCTATTTCATGGATCCAGAAACATTTGATCAGTATGAGCTCTCTGCTGACATGGTAGGAGACGCTAAGGATTTCATGCGTGATGGCGATGAAATGGATATTCAGTTTTATAATGGCACGCCAATTAATCTATCCTTACCGAAGAATTTGTGGCTAGAAGTCACCTATACAGAGAATGCTGTAAAAGGTGATACTTCTACTTCTGTGATGAAGGACGCTACACTTGAGACTGGTGTCGTAATTAAGGTCCCAGCTTTTGTTAAAGTTGGTGATGTGGTGTCAGTGGATACTGAGACTTATGCCTACAGGGAACGCCGTAAATAATAATACCGGGTACGTATCTCGGGCAGAAGGGAAGCTCGCGGGGGCGGTGCGGGCTTTTTCTTTTGACTTTCGTGAAAAGACTGTACTTGATATTGGTTCTTCTACGGGTGGCTTTACTGAACTAGCTCTTAATCTTGGTGCGAAGAAGGTGATTGCCATAGAGAAGGGAACGAACCAAATGAAAGTACCGCTAAGATTTAATCCTAAGATTGAGCTTCATGAGAAGACAGATATTTTTGAGGTTGCTACTAGAGGTGAAGGATTAATGATCGAAAAGCCAGACGTAGTGCTGGCGGACGTATCTTTTATTAGTTTGAAGAAGGTTCTAACGCACGTGCAAAAAAGGATTGCTGGGAAGTATACCGAATATCTAGTGATGTTAAAACCACAGTTTGAGGCTAGGCCGGAACAGCTAAACAAGGGTGTTTTAAAGAACGAAAAAATGCGTCGCGAGATCATAAAAGAGTTTGAAATTTGGCTTAGAAATCATCATTTTGTGATTCTTAATAAACGGGATAATGACGTAATAGGGAAGAACGGAAATCAAGAGCGTTTTTACCTGCTAAAAAATTGTTGATTTTTGTTTTGCTTATGTTTATAATATAAGGTATGAACTTATTACACGGAGTGGGCGATTTCTTCGCGTTGGACATCGGTACCAACTCGATTAGATTGGTGCAACTGTCCGGCGACTCCCGTAGAGGGTGGTCGCTTGAGCGCTATGCATATGTGCCTATTGATTCAAAAGTAGTAAATGACTCCAATGAAATTGGTCGTCGTAAGATGGGCGAAACAATTCTTGGTGCAATGGAGCAGGCGGGTATTCGTACCCGTAATATTGCTATTGGTATGGCACCAAAGAAAACATATACCGCTATTATTGAGGTACCAAATCGTCCAGAGAAGGAACTGCACAAGACAGTTAAATATGAGCTTGATCAGTATATTCCAATGCCTATGGATGAAGCCAAGGCAGATTATGTGTTATTAGGGGCCAGTCCAAATGACCCACAAAAAGCGGAAGTATTGATTTCGTCTACTGCTATTACCTATGCTGAACAACTAATGGAAATGGTCGAATCTTTAGGGCTTAATGTAATCGCTCAAGAGCCTGAACAGATTGCAATGGCACGCGCTTTGAACCCCGTGGGCGCAACCGATGCACGTATGATCATTGACTTAGGTGAAAGATCAACCGATCTTGTGGTAATGTTCAATGGATATCCACGCTTAGTGCGTTCGATTCCAGGCGGCCTAGAGATTTTAGTCAAGACAGTTTCGACTTCACTTTCCGTGCGTGAAGATCAGGCTCGTCAGTTTATTCTCAAGTTCGGCTTAGCGCAGGATAAGCTTGATGGCCAGGTATTTAAGGCACTTGATTCGACTCTCGAGAACTTTGCGTCTGAGTTAACCAAATCCGTGCGTTTCTTCCAGACTAAATATCTGAACATTAAGGTTGGTGGGATTGTTTTGTCTGGTTTTGCAGGTATGATTCCATTTATTGCTGAATACATCGAAGCGAAGACTGGCGTTTCAACTATCCAGGGTAATCCATGGCAATTGGTACGTGTCACTCCGGAGCAACAGAAAGCTTTGCAAAATGTCGCTAGCGAATTTTCGGTGGCGATTGGCTTGGCAGAAAGGAGTAATGACTAATGGCTCACGAAATTAACCTGGTCCCTGACGTTAAGCAAGAGATGATTAAAGCGCAAAAAATGCGCAACTTCATCTTGTTTGTTTGTATTATCGTTTCTGCAGCGGCGATTGGTATTGTCGTAATCTTAGCTGGTATCGTTGGTGGCCAAAACATTAGGTTGGGCGGTCAGGATTCACGTCTTGACGCAATGTCAGCGAAGATCAATAGCTATGAAGAATTATCCGAATTTTTGACGATTCAAGGACAGCTCAGTAAATTATCTGAGATTTCAAATAACAAGACCGTACTTTCTCGTGTCTTTAACTTCCTTGATGTGTTGCTCCCAACTGGTCTAGATACCATTACGATTTCTGAATTAAACGTTAACCTAGAAAACAGCACATTAAGCTTTGATGGTCAGGCTGATGCTGGTACTTCACCTTACATTGACTATCGTGTGCTGGAAACCTTCAAAAAGAGTATGAGTCTCATGCGTTATGATTACGGTCGCTACGTCGACGAGTACGGATCGGAAATTCCTACGGCTTGTATTAGAGAGACTGACGCTAAAGGCAATATTTTAATGAAGGACAAAAAGTACTATGCGATTTGGACGCGTGGTGTTGCCGGTTGTAACCCATCTGAAGAAGGGGACATCTATATTGATCTTGATGAAGACGAAGAGAACGAAGAAGGAGAATCGGAAAAGAGATCAAATAGCTCTACGACCGATGAAGTAATGATTTGGCGCACACCTGATTTCCAAAACTGGTATGAGGGTAGCGATAGAAAAATAACACTTGATGGACAAATCACTGGCGTACCACACTTCGTGAGCAGTTGTATTAAATACACTGGTACCGAATATGATGGTTCTGTAAAATGGACTTCAGTTAATAATTGTAAATTAGTACCAGAAGAAATTGCAATTACTGATTCATCAAACGGTCGTGAGTCTGGCGGAAACCTAGTGCTAAGATTCTCGACAATCATTAAGATTGAGCCAGAAGCGTTTGCCTTCGCAAATAAGCATATGATGGCAATTGCTCCAACTGGACATATCAACATGACGGACTCCTACATCCAGATTAAGAGTATGTTTGAAGAGCGAGCAAGTGACTGTCTAGATGGCGATGATTTGTGTACTAGCGTGACTTACGATACAAATACAACGACGGAGGATTTTTAAGATGGCGCAAGAAGTAGCAATTACCAAACGTCTAAAAATTGATAAAGCGCAGCAATGGATGATGATTGAGGTGCTTGGTGCGTCTTTGATCGTGGGTGTGGCGATAGTTTTATCACTGCATTTCTTTAAGATTATCAGCTTTAATAATAAAGTGATTGCAGCAAAGGACGAAGCAATTAGTCACTATAGCGATACGATAAAATTCGCTGGTGTCTGTCGTTCACCAAGTGGTTCGACTTATACTGAGGCAGAGCTTGAAAAATGTGACCCATCCTCTATTATGGCTGAAAGCATTCCTGGCACTTTGCGTTCGAACGTACTTCTAATGGCGGCTAATGCTAATCTAGAATCGGTCGGTAGGGAATATCAATCTTCAGACTGTTTTGATGCAGAAGGCAATAAGTATACTTACGATCAATTAAACCAGCGTTATGAAAATGCGGAAACCGATGAGGCTCGTAGTCTAGCTCTTGGTATTATTAAGATTTGTTCGGCTTTACGCGTGATTCCGGATGCGCTTCCAGCTCAGAAGAACGAGGAAGCTTTAATGTCTAGCTTAAACCAAATTTTCATTCTTTCCGATTGGGAACCAGAAGCACTTTCTCCAAGTGGTACTTCTAATGAGAGCCCAATAGCTGGTCTTGGTACAATTCCTCTAGCAGTTTCTGTAGAAGCCTCTAGCCAAACTACTAGGCGCGTGCTTGCTAATATTGAACGTTCGATCCGCGAGTTTAATTTCACTTCGGCAAAGATTGAATGGAGTGCAGATGATCAACTTGATCTTCGTGCGCAGGCGAATGCTTATTACATTGACACAATCACGGTTAATGAGAAAACTAAGACGATAAAGGCATCAGGAAAGTAATATGAAAGCATCTAATATTGCAACAGTGGTAGTAATAGCAATTATCGGTATAATTGTTTCTTATATTGCAGTGGATTCTTTGCTTGGTGGCGATCCAAATAATCAGTCTGTTACTTATCGAGATATTGATGTGGTAAAGGCAAATTTGGCGATTCCGGATTCAGAAATTTTTAACTCCGATGCTATTAATCCGACGATTGAAGTTTACGTTGGCAACTGTGTTGATGCTGATCAAAATGGCGTCCTTGATGCAGCAGAATTATCAGCTTGCGGCCAGAGCGTTTCTGGTGGTACTCCAATTGAGTTAGATGATGACGAGGAAGAGGAAGAAGACACCGAGGAAGAAGATACTGAGGAAGAAGATACTGAAGAAGGCGGAGAAACCACGACGGAAGAGACTGAATCAGACACTGGTACCGAAACGACAGACGAAACGGGGGATAAAACGGAGACTAATTAAGGGTGGCACTATTATCAAAGGATGCACAGGACAGAGTTGTAAACCTTCTAGTTGATGAAGGTTTAGCTGACGCTGCTTTGGTAAATAAGACCCGTGAGGAAGCTGAAAAGGGAAAACAACCTTTGCTTCCGCTTTTGGTTTCTCGTAAGATTGTCAGGAATGAAGCGGTTTCGCATGCCACAGCCGTGGTTTTAGGCGTACCGTATGTTAGTTTGCATAACGTGAAGATTGATCAGGAAACGTTAGTTGCCTTGCCATTAGAGGTTGCTGAGCGTTATGTGGCGGTGCCACTAGGTGAGGTCAATAGTCAGTTAGTAGTGGCCATGATTGATGTGGCTAATATCCAGACGATTGATTATCTTTCGACTTTGACTCAGAAACCAATTCGCGCCGTGATGTCTTCGGAAGATGGCATCCGCGAAGTCTTAATGCAGTATAAGGGTGACTTCTCGTCGGTTAAGAAAGCTGTTAAGGCTACAAATGATGAATTAGCTAAGAAGGTAGCAAGTGGTGACGTTAAAACAATTGTTCAGGACTCACCAATCTCGAAAGCCCTTAATACGATTCTAGAATACGCGGCCAAGTCGAAGGCGTCTGATATTCACATTGAGCCGCTCGAGAATGCATTGATCATTCGCTGCCGCATTGATGGCGTACTTCGTCAGATTATGGAGCTGCCAAAAGCGATTGAGCCAGCCTTGGTTTCTCGTATTAAAATTTTATCCAATTTGAAGATTGATGAACACCGTATCCCACAGGACGGTCAGTTTACAGTGCTTGCAGCAGAGAAAGAGATTGACCTTCG
>JAFROU010000009.1 GCA_017429465.1 Candidatus Saccharimonadota bacterium | reverse complement strand
TTGACTTTTTATCTGTTTCGTGATATAATTAATAATACATACTTCCATTATGGGCGTTCTAGTATTTTAAAAGGGAGTGAGTGGCTTGAAATATAGCATCAGAATCGATCTCGACCGCATGGCTTATGATTCTGCTGAGCGCCTGAAGGAATTTGGTGGATTTTCTGTCTACCTAATTGACTCCTATACGGAGACTTACTACTCCTTCGATGAAGCTCGCGGAATCCTGAATGCTTTCGGCAACGGATCCAATTTTATCTATCGCGCGTTTCTGGAGACCAAGGATAAAGATGTCGTAATCAGCCTGATCGAACTTTTGGACGAGGATCCTTACGTCCTTAGTTTCAGTTATTCAAGATCTAGCATTTAGCAAGGGGGAAACTGCCATGAGTAATGAGTATGTTCAGAAAAATTTCATGCTTCGTGTCTATAACACCATTGGGTGTATTATGATTGAAGCAATCCGCGAATTCTATGAAATCGCCAGTGTCGCTAAATTCGACAAGCAGGCTTTCGAGAGAGTTATTAAGGCTAATATCAATGGAGATATCAAAATCTTAAGCCTTTATGACTCAGAACTGAAGAAAGGTGAGTTCAACGTCAGTTTGACAGAGATGTTGAAACGGTTGAAATTTAGTGCGATTGCAGGCGATGACTTAGAATTATTCTGGGATTTAGACCTAGCTGCGCCGATGGCTATGGCGGCCAAATTACGTTTGGTTGACGAAAAGGGTTTCTTAAATGCAGCTGGTGAATTGCCAACTAGAGTAAAAAAGACTCGGCTCTTTGTCGATAATTACGACTTGGCCGATGCCTTGAACTTTGTGCTTTCACTGGCTTATATGGAAGGAATCGTCATCGCTATCGCGGCAAGTAAGGCTGGCGAGGACATCTCAGCACTCAAGGTGGCAGAATATTGCAAAGAAAGAGACCTCGGTTCTAATATCTTGAACCTATTAGAGCCCAGTTTGGCAATGTTTCCAAATGATTTGCATGTGATAAATCGCACGTTCATCGTGGTGCTCTTGAACGGAAAATCCGATAAAACCCGCAATCTTCTCAACGATCTTGTTTGTTGTGGCGTCAACGCACCAGTTGTCTCTGCCGCGCTCCACTTCTATGATTCTTTACAAAGAAGTAAAGAATAACCCTGAAGCCCCAGTTATCTGGGGCTTTTTTATGATATAATTACTCTATGCCCGAGTGGCGGAATTGGCAGACGCGCTAGCTTCAGGTGCTAGTGGCCGCAAGGCTGTGCAGGTTCAACCCCTGTCTCGGGCACCAAAAATGCTTTTAGCATTTTTTTGTTACATTTAGACTTTATTAATTACAGGAATTACGATTGGCGTATGACCAGTGGCATCAAAGAGAATGTGGGTTATATCTTCTTTTATTTCTTCCTTAAGCTCCTTCAGCTCTGGGTCGTCACCAACGGTTTTGTCGGTCTTCATGCGAAGATAGTGACGAATCTTACCAATTAATTCTTCAGAATTATCGAGATAAATAAAGGCGCGCGACACAATATCTGGGGTCTTAATGAGGCGGCCAGTCTTTTTGGAAAGAGTAAGAATTATTACAAAAATACCTTCGCGTGAGATATGAATGCGGTCTTTAATTACGGCTTCGTGCACCTGCTGATCAGCATCATCATAGAGTTTGTTGCCAACTTGGATACGACCATTTTTACGAATGGTTTTATCCTTTCTGAGTTCAACGATGTCACCATCATCAGAAATGATAATGCGGTCATGCGGAATACCAATGACATTTTCGGCCATTTCAGCATTGTGTTGAAGCATATAAAACTCGCCGTGATATGGCATGTAATTGGTTGGGTGAATGCGAGTGACGAATTCAACATGATCTTCATAATAGGCATGGCCAGAAAGGTGGAGTGGACCTAAATTGGTGAGATGAGTTTTTCCATTTTGAATCACCTGAGCACCTTCGCGTAGCAAGCCGTCCACTGTATTAACGACGTGTGGTTCATTACCTGGGATTGGGTTAGAGCTAAAGACAATCGTATCAGTAGCTTTAATCTTGATATATTTATGTGCGCCAGTAATCATACGCGTTAGTACGGCATTCATTTCACCCTGGGAGCCAGTACAAACAATTGTTACTTTATCGTCTGGAAGCTTAATAATGTCTTCCATCTTCATGATAGTGTCTTTCGGCACCTTAATAGATTTAGTGCGGAGCGCAACTTCAACGTTATTAATCATCGAAAAGCCGGAAAAGGCGACTTTACGGCCACGCGCAGCAGCTTCTTTTAAAACCAATTCGATGCGCTTGATCTGAGATGAGAAGCAGGCCACGATTACGCGACCACTGGCATAGTGATCCATTACGCGACCGAGGTTTTCGCCTACATCAAACTCAGAATGTGGGTGTTTGCCTGGCGAATCAATATTGGTAGATTCGTTAAGCATAAGGTCAATTCCCTCTTTGGCAACAATTTCGTCAATACGTTCGTAATCAGTTTGGCGATCAATTGGATTTTCTTCGTGGCGCCAGTCGCCAGAAAGATAAATATTACCATTTGGTGTGCGCACTACGATGGCGGTATTACCCGGAATAGAGTGCAAAGTATGAATAAATTCAACCGAAAAATGCTCAGAGACTTGGAATTTTTCGTGTTTTAGTGGATCCACAACCTGATAATTAAAATCTGGAACGTCTTCTAGTTCAGACATCTGCTTTTTAATCATGCCGATCGTAAAGTCAGTACCGTAAATTGGGGTGAGCAGATTAAACTTTGGCAAAAGATGGCGGCAAGCGCCTATATGATCAAGGTGAGCGTGGGTAAAGAGAATAGCTTTAACCTTATCAACATTATCTTCAAGATATTTAATATCTGGGATCATGTAATTTACGCCAGGATAATCGTCGCCGGCAAAGAGCACGCCCATATCAATGACGATAATCTCTTGCTTGTATTCGATGATGGTCATATTTTTACCAATGCCGAATTCACCAAGACCACCAATTGGAATAATGCGTACAGCATCTGGATCAGGGCGAGCATTCTTGAGCTGGGTAGCGGTAACCTGTGCACCGTTGTAACCATTGTATTTACTTTTATCCACTGGGATACCAATAATGTGTTGAGTAGCCTGGGCGTTAACGTCCTGAGAAAGCATACGCTGATGGTGCACTACCTCACCTTTTTTGGTAGAGACAGAAAGATTAATGCCGTGAGATTCGGCGGATTTTTTGACTGGCACTTCTTTTGCCGCTTGAGCAGCCTTCGTTGTTTTAGTTGCAGTTTTTTTCGTAGCAGCCTTTTTCGTAGTCTTTTTCGCCACTAGTGCAGCGTCTTTACCACCAGGAGCAAAGTTAGAATTAAAATTACGCTTTTGGGCTTCCTCGAATTGCTTTTTGATATTAGGGAGACGCTCATCTCGCATCTTGAGCAGGCGAGCACGGCGCTCTTCTTCCTTTTTATTCATTAAAAATTTCCTTTTATATAATTGTTAAATTCAAGTAAAAATTGCTACCTTTAGTATAGCAAAACGCTTGCAAAATAGCAAGACATAAGGTAAAATGGGGTTATACAGATTATGACCGGCCTGAAGAAGGACGGTATTTTTAACGAAAAGGAGTAATATGGAAGGATTTGACCTTAAGGAAATGGGCGCGGCCATCAAGATGATTGCCGAAGAAAAAGGCCTGCCGGAAGAAACTGTACTTGATGTCGTGCAAATGGCTGTTGCCGCTGCTTGGCGTAAGGATAATGGCGATCGTGAAATGAACGTGCGTGCTATTTTTAACACTCACACCGGTGAAGCCACTGTTTTTGTCGCACGTGAGGTGATTGAAGATGGCTTAGCCTATAATCCAGCAACCGAAATTCCACAATCCGAAGCTGGTAAAAAGGCAAAAGTTGGCGATATCGTTGAAGAAAAACATAAAGTGACTAGTTTTGGTCGCGTAGCCGCCATGACTGCTAAGCAAGTTATTTTGCAACGTCTCCGTGAAGCTGAGCAAAATGCTGTGCTTTCAGCCTTTGAAGATAAGGTTGGCACCGTAATGACTGGTACTGTAGCTCGTGTTGAACCACGCTTGGTCCGCATTGATCTTGGTAAAGCCACCGGCATTATGCCAAAGTCCGAACAAATCGATGGTGAGTTTTACAGTGTTGGTAGCCGTCTGAAGGTCTACATCAAAGGTATCGAACGCAATGAATCACGCGCACAATTATTGCTATCTCGTGGTAATGCCGAATTTGTGGAATATCTCTTCCGCCAAGAAGTACCAGAAATTGAAAATGGTACTGTAGAAATTCGCGCAATTGCTCGCGAGGCTGGTCGTCGTACAAAGATTGCTGTTATGTCTAGCGTGCCAGGTATCGATCCGGTAGGAACCTTCGTCGGTGGACGTGGTGTTCGTGTTCAAGCCGTGATGAACGAAATTGGTGAACGTGAAAAAATTGATATCATTAACTGGAGCGATAACGCTTCTGAGTTTATCCGCGAGGCGCTTAGCCCAGCTGAAGTGGTAAAGGTCGAAATTGATGGTAAGAAAGCTAAAGTCTTTGTTACTTCTGACCAACAATCAATTGCTATCGGTAAGCAAGGTCAAAACGTGCGTCTTGCTTCTAAACTTACTGGCTACGAAATTGATATTGAACTAGCTAAGGTTGTTGAAAAGAAGAAAAAACAAAACGTTGAAGACGCCCTGCTCTCAGCTATTGAAGAAACTGCTGAAGAAGAGGAAGAATAATCAATTATTAAAAAGCCGCCTTTCGGGGCGGCTTTTTTGTTAGACAGTTTGATTTGGATGCATCGGATCAAATTGTGGTGGCATTGGGGCAGCCGGTTCGATAGGTGGTGGTGTTTGTTCATTTTCTTCTGGCATCGCCCACTTATCTTCTTCGGGTTTTTCTTCAGCTTTTGGTTCATCCTTTTTTAGAAGCGACTCTAGTTCTTGCTGCACTTGATAAGAAGCGACGTATTGGATAGCATCAATGCCAACAGCTCTAGCACCTTCAATATTTTTAGGACTGTCATCAATAAATACACATTCTTCTGGTTTAGCGCCGATTGTTTCGAGTACCTTTTTGTAGATAGCGGCATCTGGCTTGGCTAGATGCATTTCACTCGAAATAAAGACGCCATCAAAATAGTCATACAAATGGAATTGATCTAGGATAGATCTCAAAAAATCAGAAGAGGCATTTGATAAAAGAATAATCTTGTAGTCTTGGCGTAAACGTTCGAGCATTGGCAACAGCGTGCGATTAGCCTGTGCGGCAGATATCCATTCACTACGCACTTGATCAGGAGTTTGACCTGTCATTTCGCCAAAAAAGGTGAAAATATCTGATGATGATAATTCGCCTAGATCGCCTCGGTGCGAGATGTCCTTAATCTTGTCACTTTTAAACTGGTCGGCATAAAGATCGTGAGCGTGTGCCCAAATTTGAAGTGCTTCGCCACATACGACGCCAAAACAATCAAATATTAAAACTTTTTTCTTTGGTGCTTCTTGCTCCGCTGGAGCTTCCTGATTCATATTGTCCATATTTCTATTTTAAAGGCAAATGCTCAAAATTCAAGTTAGTATCTTGGCGCAAGTTCCCTAATATAGGTCGTATAGGCTTGAGATTCGGCTTTTGCTCGGCTATAGGCCCAGTAATAGGTATATGAAGGTAAGTTAAAGACTTCGGCTGGCTTAAAACCGGTACCTGCGCCTGGATCGCCATCAATTGTACGATTAGTGATAAGCTTCTTAGTGAAGACTGGTCCGTTAATAGTGAGTTTAGTATTGCAATTATCAGCACTTACGCCATTAGTTCCAGTCGCACCGATTGAATAGCCGTTACATGTATTAATCTGTCCATTCTTAGCAACCAACCAGGCATCTATACGAGAGACGTTTGGCGCAATATTAATATTACCATCAGCAATAATTAGGTATTGTGGAATACCATCAGCTTTGGTATATGGCCCATTATTATAGGTAAAATTAGTATTAATAGTAATATTGCCGTCTGAATCAGTCGTTTTCTTAGCATAAATCACATGTGTGATGCCGTTACCAAGTTCATAAGCGTTTGTAATAGTGATGTTGCCACCTGCATAGGTGTAACGCGTTTTACCATCAGTCTCAAAGCTTTGGCCTATATTAACGTTTCCAGATACTGGCGTCCCTTTAATCAAACTAAAACGAGAAATAACACTGTCTACAATGGAATTATCTAGAGTAACACCAGAATCGCCAGTCACGTTGGCGCTACAGCTAAGGTTGGCTATACTGAGTAATGTACGGTTGCAGTATCTATCATCTCCTTGGATTTGCATACCACCAGAATTTGGATAGTTGATGTAGCCGGTGAGGTTGGCAGTGGAAAAACCTTTGATTTCGCCTTTAGCAATAGCGGCGAACTCTTCCCAAGAACCAAAGACATATTTACGTTTTAAGTCGGTATTGTGATATTTGTATTCCGTTACTGACGTAGTGGCATTACCAGCCGTGTAGAAGCTAGCACCCCACATTTGTAGATTAGGTTTTTTAGCAATGTAGCGACATGATGCATCAGAGATGTTCCAATAATCTGTGTAAATAGTGTTGGTGGATGGCACACCACGAGCCGGCTTGATAGCGGCCGCTGCACAAATCTTAGTACCTACCGCCGCGTTAACTGGTACCCTATATGAGGCTTCAAAAGTGCCAGTAAACGAACTGAGATTTGATTTGTCCGTTTCTTTACAGTTATAGACGCCTCTCCCTTTATTCTCGTAATACTGACAAGGTCCGGTCTTAGTTAATTCGTTTCCTTTGGTAAAATTCTCATCGTAAGCAGTTGTTGGCGGAACTAGGAAGTAGATGATTTTAACATGGGCTTTACCTGGGACGGTTGGTCCATAGTATTCTGGATCATAAACCGTCAACGATGTTTTGATAGTAGACTTTACGTTTTCGCCGGCATAAGTTGGGGTATTATTATTACCCATGCTAGTGTCGATGATGGTCTGGAAGTTATATGGTAGGAAGACATAGAAATGGCTGTCAACTTTTGATTTTTTCTCATATTGACACCAGGTGCCCAAATCTTCTGTACTGTATAATACGCCATCAAGATAAGTGTATCTTACTTTTCGGTAACAGGCATACTTGGCATAATAACTAACGTGGCCGTTTCCTTCTTTTTTACCACCGGCCTCTAATGTAATATCAAACGGTCTACTAGTGCGTTCGTCCGCCCAAGTATCTGTTGGAACGCAGCTTGTGTTTTCGCCGTCACCGTAGTAGCAGTATTTTGGATAGGAGCCATTGACCTTATATTTGAAGCGAAACTGCGTAGTTTGACCCTTAGCGTAGTATGTTTGGCCTTCAGCAAGATCTATCCACGCATTGTTTTCATAAACCTGCGGGGAAATTGTGGCCGTCATAGGATAAGATTCAAGTGGTTCGTCTACTTCCTGATAGGTCCAAGTTGGAGTGTTTCTATCTAGCCAGGCAAACTGCTGGGTCATGCCTCTTGCTTCTGTGACATAGACATCGTAATTATCTAGTTCAGCTTCCGCGTCTGGATGGCTATCGAACCAGTCATTAATTGAGTTTAATTCATTTTGCAAACGGTCTGTAGAATTCCAGCCAACCGTACCTGTGCCAAGTGACCCCCATGGCCCATTTTTAGCATAACTTAGAAGGCTATGAAAGAGTGCATAAGTGCCACCGTAGCCAGCAATATATTTCAAATGGTATTGTCCGTCCAATGGTCCAATTGGACTAACCATCAAAACTTTTTTTACATCTGGATCCCACTCCTGATAATAAGAAAATCCTCCTTGGCATGGGGTTTGATCTATTGATGCTTTTTCGGCCTCTGAACACATCGCGGGACTGCCATCTACAGTATAATAGGAGGTTACGGCATTTCCGCTTCCGTTATCGCCAAAGTGCCCTGCTGATGCACCTTTGCAAACTGTAACGGCGCTGGCTGAGCCAGAGTAAATGAGGCAGATAAAGAACGCTACAAATGATGAAAATAATAGCGTTTTAGTTTTATTGTTCATAATGTTCATGTATGTACCTCTTTGTTGATTTTGTATACTCATTTTCTGGGTCAAGTTCAGCGGCGATATCAACGTATTGAACGATTTTTTCTTTACATTCGCCCTCGCAAACACCGTTCATATCGCGGATTAGTAGCATATAATAGCCACTAATCTCTTTGTCCGTAGCATATTGGCTAATCCTAGCTAATTCTTTTTCGCCTTCTTCGTAGTTATGCTTGAGAAATAGCGGAAGAATCTCGTACTCAAAGTAGTTCATTCTTTCATCGCTACCAACTTTAATTAGTTCTTCAATATTTTCTTTAATACTAGCCTCATCTTCGATTTCGTTACAGTATTCATCGAGAGTCTTGTACATAATGTATTTGTCGTCTTTAGTTAAATACTTAATATCAATCTCTTTAAACTTGCTAATGGCATCAGATTTGACACCTTTCTTGTAGAGATAATCAGCATAAATAATGTTCAGCCTGGCTTTATATCTTGGGAGAGATGTGCTTTTTAGCTCACTTTCAATATAGGATATTGCCTTGTTTGCTTCTTCATCGCTATATTCAGCGACTTTTGCTTTTACGACATCGATCATAGCTTGAACACGCTCGATCTCAATTTCCTCGTCGGTCTTAGTCTGAGCGCTATGTCCAGGAGTATTCCAAACAGTAAAATAGAGTGCCGTATAAGCACCAACACCAAGTATCAGAATAATCAAAGGAATGGTGAGAAATTTGTTTTCTCCAGCAAAAATTCGTTTAAAGAACGGCTGTTTTTTTTCTTCGACTTGCAAAAAATAATTGACTTCAGAATTAGATTTTGCCTCATTGATATCTGAACTATCAAAAGCAGTCCCATCCGTGTTCATATAAATAAATTTTAAACGTTAACGTTTTATTTTTCAAGTAGCAAAAAACCACCCGTGAGGGTGGTTTTCTGATAATTTGGCACCTTGCTAGTTTCCCGCTATTGCAGTATAATCGCCGCTACTGGGCTTGACTTCTGTGTTCGGAATGAGAACAGGTATTTCCCCAGCGCTATGGGCACCAAATCGCTACAAAATTCGTCATTTTGGAGCTGTTGATGTCCATCAGATGCAAATTTTAAATGACGCTCAGTGCTTTTTATCGAGCACCGATTGCTAGTTAAGTCTACTAGACTATCAGCATTTATGCAAGCATAAATGTAATAGTCTAGACATAAAAAGGCAATGGATCTATTAGTATGCTTCGACTCCACACGTTGCCGTGCTTTCATCTTGCACCTATCAACCAGATCTTCTCTCTGGGATCTCATAGGGAATTCTTATCTTGGAGTGGGCTTCGCGCTTAATATGCTTTCAGCGCTTATC
>JAFROU010000008.1 GCA_017429465.1 Candidatus Saccharimonadota bacterium | reverse complement strand
GTGATGCTACCAACTGGTGTGGCAACTTCGGCATATTCTTCAATGATGGCAAATAAGATTTCTTTTTGACGTTCAGTTAATCTCATACTTTTAGTATAGTCGATTAGCAGTGAAATGACAAGAGTGCTAAAAAATCACGTTTGTGCTTGACTTTATAGATTATTTCTCTATAATATACCTATTCTTTCTCGTGTGGAAAGATGTACATTAATTAATGGAGGTGTCATTGTTATGACAAAGGTAGAACCGAAAGTTGTTTACACGAATGGACATTGGACCGTTGAATTGCGGTCGAGGACTAATCATCCTGGCCTCAAATCCTGGGGCCTGTACGGAGGGCACGAAATCTTCAGCTATGATGAGCGTGGCCTGCGTACCCGCGATGGAGGATGGCGGGTAGTAATACCCACGAACGTGCTGTTTGCAGCTCACAATGCTTGGCATAAATCCAATAGCGGCAAGGCCGATTTTGATTGCTAACCATTCTGCTGTACTCGATTTCTCTAACTAATAACTTTCACCTCAGCCCACGATTCATTCGTGGGCATTTTTCGTGCTAAAATGAAAATATGAAAGAAAAAATTACTGCAATTAAAAACTGGCTCGGCACTGGGTCTGTCAATATATTTGGATTACCAATGAGCGGTAAGGACACGCAGGGTGTGCGTTTAGCTGAAGCGATTGGTGGAAAATTTTTATCAAGTGGCATGATTATTCGTGCGGCTAATGAACAAAACCAAACAAATTTTTCAAATGACGGAACACTTGCACCAACTGATGTGTTTTATGATTTAGTATTGCCATATTTTAATCTTGAAGAATTAAAACCATTTCCATTAGTTTTGTCTTCAATCGGTCGTTGGAGTGGTGAAGAAAATGCCGTGATGGAATCGGCAGAAAATAGTGGACACGAAATAAAGGCTGCAATAGTCTTAAATGTCTCGGAAGCAGAAATAATGGAGCGTTGGGACGAATCGCATACGCTGGGAGATCGTGGCGAAAGACCTGACGATATGAAGCCAGAAGTTTTTCAAACTCGTATTCAAGAATTTTGCGAAAAGACTCTTCCAGTTTTACAACATTACCGCGAGCTAGGAAAACTCGTAGAAGTGAGTGCCAGCGCCTCGCGTGATGAAGTGTTTTCGAATCTAATTGAACAATTATATAAGTTTAGCAAAAATCATTAATCGTCGCGTTTTAGCATCACAGTAAACGCCTCGGATGGAATGTCAATTTTACCAAAACGTTTCATGCGCGCTTTGCCACGTTTTTGTTTGTCAAGCAATTTTGCTTTGCGGTCGCGATCGCCAGTGTGAATTTTAACAGTGACGTCTTTACGATAGGCACCAATAGTTTCGCGCGCTAAAATGCGCGAGCCGATGGCAGCCTGAAGTGCTACTTCAAAGTTTTGGCGAGGAATCACTTGTTTGAGTTTTTTAGTAACTTCACGGCCGATAGCATCAGCTTCAGTACGGTGACACATAATAGCAAGTGCATCAATTTTTTGACTAGAGACTAGAAAATCTACTCGCACTAAATCTTCGGCACGGTAGTTTGCAAGTTCATAATTAAATGATGCATATCCAGAAGTAACGGATTTTAGTTGATCATAGAAATCAGTTAATAAGTTTGCCATTGGCGCTTCGAAGTCAATCACGGCACGATCTTCAATGTAACTCAAGTTAGTTTGATGACCGCGTTTTTCATTAATAAGTTTCAGGACATTACCAATCATGTTTTGTGGTAGAATGATTTCACCTTTAACCCAAGGTTCACGAATTTCTTTAATTAAAGAAAGATCTGGTAAGTCTGCCGCGGATTTAATCTCGAGTTCTTCCCCATTATTTAAAGTTACTTCATAATTCGTGGATGGATTTGTGACGACAAGATCTAGATTGAATTCGCGCTCCAAACGTTCGCGAATAATATCCATGTGAAGTAGACCAAGAAAACCAATGCGAAGTCCAAAGCCTAAGACTGGTGAATTTTCTGGCTCAAACTGTAAAGCAGAATCGCTTAATGCAAGTTTTTCAAGAGCCTCTTTTAATTCTTTATACTGGTCGTTGGAGACTGGAAAGAAACCGGCATAAACAAATGGCAAGACGTTTTTGTAACCTGGAAGTGGATTATCTGCTGGATCTTTTTGTAAGGTGACAGTATCACCAACTTTAGCTTCGCGCGTAGTTTTAAGGTTCGTGACAATATAGCCAATTTCACCATCTTCAAGACTATCTTTTGGCGACATGTTTGGTGTCAAAGCACCAACTTCAAGTGCTAGACCATCAGTGTGATTAGCCATCATGTGAATGGAGGAGTTCTTTGGAATCGAACCGTTGAAAACGCGAACATAAAGAACTACACCGCGATAATCGTCAAAATAACTATCAAAAATAAGAGCGCGAGTTTTGTCCGTATCGTGTGAATGTTTTACATTAATGCCACGTTCAATAATAGCATCAAGCACTTTTTCGACATTTAAACCAGTTTTAGCTGAAACACCAATGATGTCTTCTTTTTTGCAACCAAGTAGATTCGTTATTTGAGCAGAAACTTTTTCGACATCAGCAGCTGGAAGATCAATTTTATTAATTACTGGAATAATAAATAAATCTTGTTCTAACGCTAAATAGACATTGGCAAGCGTTTGAGCCTGAATACCTTGCGTGGCATCAACTACTAAAACGGCAGTTTCAACGGCCTGCAACGACCGTGACACTTCATAACTAAAATCAACGTGGCCTGGAGTATCAATTAGGTTTAGTTCATAGCCTTTGTAATGCATTTGCACTGGTGTGAGTTTAATAGTAATACCCTTTTCACGCTCAAGTTCCATGCTATCTAAAAGCTGCGCTTTCATTTGACGCTTTTCGACAGTACCAGTAATTTCCATCATACGGTCAGCTAAAGTAGACTTGCCATGATCAATGTGGGCAATGATGCAAAAATTACGGATCTTATCTGTACTCATTAGGGGTAATTATAACATATTTTATGCTATAATTAAAGGCAATGAAAAAGTTTGTGTTGGCAGTTTCTGGCGGAATGGATTCGATGGTGCTGCTAGATTTTATGTCTAGAAAGTATGATTGTGAAATGATCGCCGTGGCACATTTTGATCATGGTACACGTCAATCAAGTAAAGACGATTATGATTTTGTAAAACGTGTTTGTGTCGAAAAAGGAATTGAGTTTCATGGCAAGCACGCAAAACTTGGTGCCGGAGTTTCAGAAGAAAAGGCTCGTGATGCGCGTTATAAATATTTATTTAGCGTAGCGCAAAATAACACTCTTTACACCGCACACCATTTAGACGATTTAACTGAATCTGTAGTGATTAATCTTCTACGTGGAACTGGTTGGCGTGGTCTTGCTGTAATGAATAACCAGAAGATTGCACGCCCACTACTTAGCTGGTCTAAAAAAGATATTTTAAAATATGCGGCCGAAAACAACATTTGTTATCGCGAAGATTCAACTAACAACGACGATGAGTACTTGCGCAACCGTTTGCGGCCACTAGTTAGAGCTTTTAATCAGAAGAATAAACTCTACGAAATGCAACAAACACAAATTGAGCTGGCACGTAAGATTGATGAGACCGTCAATGATATTGTTGACAAACTTCGTCTAGAAAAAGGTTTTAGACGGGACGTTTTTGCAAATTTAGATGATGGTGTAGCAATTGAAATCCTACGAGGATTATTAAAACAGAAGGATATTTCCTGCACACGCCCACAACTATTAGACTTTTTGAGGGCTATTCGAGAGTACCAACCTGGTAAATATTTCAATTTGCCAAATGATAGATTAGTCAGAATGAATAAAAACGAGTTTGTGTTATAATTAGGTTATGCTAGTAAACGGGTCAAAACTACCTAATTGTCCAGTTTTAAGTCTTCATGTGGGCGGGCCAATTGCCAGAACCGAATTTCCAATCGTTGATCCAAACAATTTAAAGGTGATTGGTTTTACATTAAGTGGCCCGATGATTAGAGGCGACGTGGGCAATATTCTGGATTCTAACGATATCCGTGAATTTTCGAAAATCGGAATGATTATTGATTCAATTGACGATTTTATTAGCGAAGAAGATGCAATTAAAATCGGTAAAGTATTGAAGCTAAAGTTTAATTTGATCGGACTTAGAGTTGAAACTAAAAAAGGTACAAGACTTGGTAAGGTAATCGACTATACAGTTGACTCTGAGACGATGGTGGTGCAACAAATAATTGTTAAGCGTCCATTTTTAAAGGCGATTGACGATCCGGAATTAATAATTAGCAGAAGAGAAATTGTCGAAATTACTGATGAAAAAATAATTATTAAAGACGAGGAAGACAAACTACGCAAACGCGCAGTTAACCAAGATTTTATTCCAAACTTTGTGAATCCATTTCGCGAACAGTCTCTTTCACGAGCTCAAAGTCAAAGCCCTGACGAATCAAGTATTGAATAAGTTTTTCATCATCATAACGCGCACGTTTTTTTAGAATGATTTTTTTGATTTCATCTTCGTCAGAACGTTTAGTTTTAGCTAGAACTTCTTCAATAATTTCGTTTCTAATTCCCTTCTTCTTTAATTCTAATTGTAGGCGTTTTCTACTAGCGCCTTTTTTGGTGGCGTAGAATTCAACATAGTGTTCAGCAAAAGTGTAATCATCCAAATATTTTTTTGCTATCAAACGATCAATGATAAGTTGGATATCTTCACTTTCTAAACTCCGCTTTCTTATTAAATAGTCGCGTGTTTCTTTAATGGAGCGTGGGCGAGTTAATACCCATTCTAAGGTGCGTTGATAAAGCTTGCCAAAAGTTGAAGCATGCTTATATTCTTCTAATTTTTCTTTGGTAATTTTTTGATTAATTTTTATTTTATAATCAACGAGTTGAGTGATATTCAAAGAAAAACTATATTTACCATTCACATAGATATTAACCCGATCCTGGTTTTTAACGGCAGGAGAAATCTGGGTAATAGTAAATTCTAATAGCGAAACTGTTTCTTGATTGTTGGTGTTTCTAAGGATTTCCATTTCTAGGCGGCGTCTGATTCAGCGGCTTTTGCAGCAGCACGAACCTTGGCTTCAATTTCATTCATTAACTTTGGATTTTCTTTAAAGAGTTTCTTAACGGCTTCACGGCCTTGGCCAATGGTCTCGCCATTGTATTTAAGGAAGGCCCCGGATTTTTCAATCACGTTATATTGAACGGCGAGGTCTAGAACATCGCCAGCTTTAGAAATACCTTCGTTATACATAATGTCAAATTCGGCAGTGCGGAATGGAGCAGCAATTTTATTTTTAACAACTTTTATTTTGGTACGGTTGCCGGCAATATTATCACCGTCTTTAATTTGGCCAATGCGGCGAATATCGATACGTACAGATGAATAGAATTTGAGGGCATTACCACCAGTTGTGGTTTCTGGATTGCCAAAGAGCACGCCGATTTTCATACGAATTTGGTTAATAAAAATTACTGTGGCTTTAGACTTACTAATAATGCCAGTTAGTTTACGCATGGCTTGAGACATCAAGCGGGCTTGCAGACCCATTTGCGAATCACCCATGTCGCCGTCAATTTCGGCTTGCGGAACGAGAGCAGCGACGGAGTCAACAACAATCAAATCTACGGCGCCAGAACGTACAAGAGTTTCACATATTTCTAGGGCGGATTCGCCATTGTCTGGTTGCGAGATAAGTAGATTTGCAGTATCAACGCCAATCTTTTTTGCATAGGACGGGTCAAGTGCGTGCTCTGCATCGATGAATGCCGCTTGGCCACCTTGTTTTTGAATTTCGGCAATAGCATGAAGAGCAAGAGTAGTTTTGCCTGAAGATTCTGGGCCATAAATTTCAATAATGCGGCCTTTTGGATAACCACCGCCAAGAGCTAAATCTAGCGAAAGCGATCCAGATGGTAGAAGTTCAACATCAATCTTTTTAGTATCACCAAGCTTCATGATTGAGCCATCACCAAATTGTTTAGTAATTTGGGAAATTGCTAGTTTTAAGGCTTCACTTTTGCCATCTTCTTTTTTAGTTGCTTCCACCGGTTCTGTCTTTTTAGCCATAGTATTACCTTCCTTAAAATGTTAATAATATTATACCATGTAATAGGCTAAATAAACGCCCGCGAAGTCACTATTTGGCGAATTTAGCCTGGACTCAGTCTAAAATGATAGTTGCGCTAATTACAACCATAAGTGCCTAGAATCTGGTGGGGGTTTATTAATCAGATAAAAAGTGTTAAAATAAAGAAAACTTAGGAGAATTATTTTTATGTCCGGACATAGCAAATGGGCAACCACTAAACGTCAGAAGGCCGTTGTTGATGCTAAACGTGGTGCGTTGTTTACAAAAATTGGGAATCAAATCGCAATTGCCGCACGTGCTGGTACTGATCCTGCGATGAACCCTTCCCTTGCTATGGTGTTGGAAAAGGCGCGTCTTGCTAATATGCCAAAGGCAAATATTGAACGCGCAATTGCTCGCGTTGCGGATAAATCAGCAGCAGCACTAATTGAAGAAACCTATGAAGCATATGGCCCTGGTGGGGTTGGCATTGTTATTGAAGTCGCAACGGATAACAAAAACCGTACAATGCCAGAGGTTCGTCACACACTTGATAAAAATGGTGGTCGTATGGCAGAGCCAGGTTCGGTAATGTTCCAATTTAGCCACAAAGGTGTGATTGTAATTTCTGAAAAGGGTGAGGATGCCTTAATGGCTGCGCTTGAAGCTGGAGCAGAAGATGCAACTGAAGATGAAGACGGTATTACAATTTATACGGCTGCTTCAGATTTGATGAAAGTACGCTCAGGTTTGATTGACGCGGGATTAACTGTAACTTCCGCCGAACTTCAATATGTACCAAATAGTTATGTTCCAGTTGAGGGTGAGAACGCTGAGAAGCTAGAAAAGATTCTGGACGCCCTAGATGAATTGGATGACGTAACCAATGTCTACACGAACGCTGATTAAAAGAATTTTCTGGTTAATCTTGATATTTTTGTGCTCTGCCGTAGTGGCAGCTGTGGCGGTGGCTTATTTTAAGAAAGAAGAACCTGAACCAAAACCAGAACCAATTCCAGCTGAAACGGCGCCAGAAGAAGAGCCAGAAGAAGAGCCCAAACAAGAAGAGATAAAACTGCCCGCCTCAGCTGCACTTGGTAATTGTACAATGAGCTATGGTAACTTAATGTTGATTAATCCAGTTTTTACCGTGACTACGGATTATATTGCTAAAAGAAGGCTTGAACTAATAGATTTAACCGATACTTATGGTATTAAGGAATATAAATCATCTAACGGTAAACCTTTACTTGATTCAGAAGCTGCAACTCACCTGAGTGAAATGTTAACTGATTACAAAAATGAACATCCGGGGCATGAGATAGGCACAAGATCTTGTTTCAGAGCTCAAGGTACCAATTGCGGAAGGCTATGTTACAAAACTGGTACTTCCGACCATCATACTGGATTAACATGTGACTTAATTGATCAGAGTTATGGCAGTGAACTCGACACTAGTCACTATGATAAACACCCAGAATGGCAGTGGTTGCATGAAAACTCATACAAATATGGCTTTATCGATCGTTTTATTTCTGAGTGGTCTGGTGGTCCGATGAGTCAACCAGTTAACATCAATGAAGAGGGTTCAACTGGTCTTTATGAAACGTGGCATTATCGTTACGTAGGAGTCGAAGCCGCAACTAACATTCGTAACGGAATATATAATAATGGGAGATATGATTCCCTCGAACACTATCTTAAAGTAAGCGGCAAAGTGGTCAGTCTAACAGGCGGAACTTGCGAATAGCGATTTGCTCTAAAAGAGAAAATGTGATAAGATAGGGCATGGAAGGGTGGCCGAGTGGTTGATGGCACTGGTCTTGAAAACCAGCAGGTCAAAAGCCTCGCAGGTTCGAATCCTGTCCCTTCCGCCACAGGAATACCGTAGGCACTCGTGTTTTCGGTCTTGTGTTTTAATACGCGTGGTACCGTAGCTCAGCTGGTTAGAGCGTGGGACTCATAAGCCCAAGGTCACTGGTTCGATCCCAGTCGGTACTACCATTTTTTATGCTATAATTACTGTATGAGAAAAAAAGGTTTTACAGTTGCAGAAATAATCGTTGTGGGTATCTTTGCTGCCCTGTTATTTATTCTATTTTTTATTCAAAAAGCCAATGTTGATGCGATGGATCGTGATGACCAGCGTAAAATTGCGATTAATGCAATGTATTATGCTCTTGAAGAAGGTTTTTATGCCCAAAATGGCTACTACCCAGAGGCAATTTCAGAAGATGTTTTGCCGGTAATGGATCCTGCGCTCTTTACAGATCCACTTGGCAATAATCTTGGCGTTGATGGCAGTACTTATTCTTATGAGCCAGCCAACTGTGATAATGGCAAATGTAAAGAATACACTTTAAAAGCAATCCTTGAAAAAGAGGACGCTTACATTAAAAGAAACCGTAGCAATTAACGCGTTTTCTTCATATCTTTTTTGACTTCGTGAACTAGGTGAGTGATAACTTCTAGTTCGTCGGTTGGTGTATCGACATACGGGAAAGTATAGGTAGTTTCGTCGCCGACGGTAGACATGCGAATTTCGCCAAGCTTAAAAATAGCTTCAATAATACCAGACTGTTTGAAGCTCACATCTTCAATCGAAATTAGATCAATTACGTTAGTGGATTTGGTGAATAGTGAAATAGCGGAAATTTGAATGGCGCGATAATTAGTGACATATAATTTGTTCTCGCTATAAACTTTAGTGCCAACATATCCAATTAAGAATAAGATGACTAGTATGATGATAAAAATCATATTTAGATAATGCGAAGTGTTGTCGTTAAAATTGAAGAAAGAATTGCCGCCAATACTACCAAGAGCAGAGCTAAAAATAATAATTATTAATCCACATAAAATGATACCGGCCCAGATGCCGATAATCCCTATTTTTGAGCGGCTAATTGCTAGCTCTACGTATTCGTCTTCCTCGAGTTTGAGATTTGGAAAATCTTTTTTGCTACGAGCGTGACGTAATTTTGCGATGTCTTCTTTCATACTTTTATTATACCATCTTTAAATGTTTTTTAGCTTTCGCCGTAACAAGACGACCTCTAGGTGTTCGTTCAATTAAACCAAGTTGCAAAAGGTATGGCTCATAATAATCTTCAATAGTTGTAGCCTCGTCGCCAGTTAAGGCAGCAATGGTGGTGAGACCAACTGGGCGATCGCCGTAGTTTTGAATCATCAACCTTAACATGTTGCGATCGGCTGGATCTAGACCAAGCTCATCAATTTCCATAAGATTAAGGGATTTTTCGGCAATCATTTTATCTACAATGCCATCACCGTTGACGTCAGCGTAGTCACGCACGCGTTTAAAAATTCGGTTGGCAATACGTGGTGTTAGCCGTGAACGAGTAGCAAGTAGTTTAGTAGCTGAAGGCTCGATTTTTGTCTCAAGAATCTTAGCTGTACGATTAATAATCTGCTCTATTTCTGGCTCTTTATAATATTCAAGGCGATGAATAATACCAAAACGATCGCGCAACGGCCCCGCTAATGAACCGGTGCGGGTGGTAGCACCAATCACAGTAAAGCGGGGGAGATCTAGTCGAACAGAACGAGCGGCTGGACCTTTGCCAATCACAATATCGAGTTTGTAGTCTTCCATGGCAGAATATAGCACTTCTTCCACTGCACGACGCAAACGATGTATTTCGTCAATAAATAGAATATCGCCGTCTTGTAGATTAGTAAGGATACTAGCTAAGTCTCCGGCTCGTTCGATTGCTGGGCCAGAAGTGACACGGATGTTAGCACCAAGTTCGTGTGCAATAACTCCCGCCATGGTGGTCTTCCCTAGCCCTGGTGGTCCATATAGCAGGACGTGATCAAGTGTAGTACCGTCATCACGTTTTTTAACAGCTTGAATAGCTAGTTTAAGATTGCTTTTGAGATGCTCTTGCCCGATGTATTCGTCAAAAGTGGTTGGTCTTAGGGATTGTTCGACAATGCGTTCTTCCGCATTGTCTTCGTGTGAAGTCGTATCAACAATTCTTTCAATTCCCATGTATATATATTATATCACAGAGGTGTTATAATGAAACAAAGGAGTAAATATGACAGAATTAAAGAAGAATAGTAAAACTTGGAAGAACCTTGAGACCGCATTTGCTGGCGAGTCCCAAGCTTGTATTAAGTACCAATATTATGCTTCACAGGCAAAAAAGGATGGATTTGAACAAATCGCTGATATATTTACAGAAACGTCTGGCAACGAAAAGGAACATGCCAAGCTTTGGTACAAATTACTTCACGGAGGTAAAGTTGGCTCGACCAAAGAAAACCTAAAGCTTGCTTCGGATGGCGAAAATTACGAGTGGACTGACATGTATAAGAAGTTTGCAGAGGAAGCACGCGCCGAAGGCTATGAAGATATTGCTAAAAGTTTTGAGGGTGTAGCTGCAATCGAAAAAGAACATGAGGAACGCTACATTAAGCTACGTGAAAATATCGAAAATGATATTGTGTTTAAGAGCGATAAGGTAACAATTTGGAAGTGTCGCAACTGTGGACATATTTATGTGGGTGAGGAAGCTCCAGAAGTTTGTCCGGTCTGTCATCATCCACGTTCATTCTTTGAGATTCGTGCACTTAATTATTAATTGACGGCAACAAAAAAGGGCGCTTCAACGGCGCTCTTTTTGTTGATTAATCTTCATCGTCTGGAATGATAGCAAGATGGGCTTCATCAAGTTGGACTTGGTCAACATCGGATGGGGAGTTCATCATGAGGTCAATACCAGAACCATTCTTTGGAAATGCTACAATGTCGCGAATATTACTAAGACCTTCTAGTACCATAAAGATACGGTCAATTCCGAAGGCGCAACCAGCATGTGGCGGGGCACCAAATTTGAAGGCGCTCAACATGCCGCCAAAACGAGCTTCAACATAGGCGTTGTTGTAGCCTAGAATGTTAAACACTTTGTACATGATTTCTGGACTATGGTTACGTACGGCGCCAGAACAAATTTCATAGCCGTTCATTACCATATCATATTGATCAGCAACAATTTTTAATTTGTCTTCTGTTTCTTCAAGAGCTTTTAGGCCACCTTTTGGCATACTAAATGGGTTATGTCCGAAATCAAGTTTGTTATTCTTATCGTCCCATTCGTAAAATGGAAAATCAACAATCCAACAAAGTGCAACAATGTTTTCATCTTTCAAACCAAAATGATCGGCAAAAGCAATACGTAATTGACCTAGGACTTTATTAACTTTGTCGCGTTCGTCTGCGCCAAAGAAAACCGCATCACCGTCTTTAGCACCAGTACGTTCTTTCACGGCTTTTATTTCGTCATCAGACATGAATTTTAGAATTGGGCTTTTAGCTTCACCGTCGGCATATAATATATATGCTAATCCACCAGCGCCTTCTTTCTTGGCCTTTTCGGTGAATTCATCGATTTGTGAACGCGTAAGTGTGGCGCCACCTTTAACGCAAATAGCTTTAACACATGGGGCTTTAAAGACTTTGAAGTCAGTCTTAGAAAAGACGTCGGTAAGTTCAATTAGCTCCATACCGTAACGCAAATCTGGTTTATCAACACCATATTTTTCCATCGATTCTTGATATGGAATTCGAGGAATAGTTTTTGATAATAATTTCTTGCCAGCAAAGTCTGTGACTAGGCTAGTGATAAGTGGCTCCATGGTTTGACGTACGACTTCGCCATCGTCAACAAAAGCCATTTCAAGATCGAGCTGGTAGAAGTCACCATAAAGACGGTCAGCACGTGGATCTTCATCACGAAAACACGGCGCAATTTGATAGTATCGTGGCACGCCACCAACCATTAACAACTGTTTAAATTGTTGTGGAGCCTGTGGCAAAGCATAAAACTTGCCTGGATGAAGGCGGCTTGGCACGAGAAAGTCGCGAGCACCTTCTGGTGATGAGTTCGCTAGAATTGGCGTGGTGACTTCGGTAAAATCATGTTCATTCATGTAATTACGCATGAAAGTATAATAGCGAGAACGTTCTTTCAAAATGTGTTGCATGGATGGGCGACGTAAATCAAGAAAACGATATTTGAGACGGAGTTCTTCACTTGATTCGGCACCATCATCATGAGTGTTAACTGGTAAAGGTTCAGAACGGTTGAGAAGTTCTAGTGTATCAACTACAAGCTCAATGTCGCCAGTAGCAATGTTTGGATTTTTTAGTTCTGGTGCACGTTCACGCATTTTACCAGTGGCACTAATGACAAATTCGTCACGCAAAGTCTCAGCAAGGCTAAATGCTTCAGCGGTGTCTGGCGTGACAACGAGCTGGATGATTCCCTCGTGGTCGCGAAGGTCAATAAAAATTAAACCACCATGATCACGGCGTGAATTAACCCAACCAGCAACGGCTACAGTTTTTCCTAAATATTGTTTGAGTTCACTAGATAACATTCTCATAATGGTATATTATACCATAATTTAGCGCTTAGCGACAGAGAAACTACTGTTGTCTTTAGTAAAACCGTCTTCTGGGATTTCGCCTAGTAAGAACTTCATCATCATTTCAAAAGACATGAGACCAACTAATTCTTCGGACTTATTAATTACCATGAAAATAAAACTATTAGTGCGCATAAAAGCTGCCAAGGCTTGGTCTAAGGTATAGTCTTCGCGTAGATAAAAAACATTTTTATCGAGATACTTGCTAGCTTTGTCGGTCTTACGAATTTCAAGACTGTTAAGAGACTCCGTATGAATAACACCAACAATGTGTTTTTGTTTGTCTAAAACTGGGAAATGCTCGAAACCAGATTTATATAGTTTATCCAGCATGACTGGACCAAGATAATCATTTTCATAAACGAATGTCATTTGATCTTTTGGTAACATGATTTCTTTGACTTTGCGATCTTTGAAACTCATGGCCGCGGCAATAATATTACGTTGGTTGTCGTTAATTACTTCTTTTGGAGTACGCTTCATTACACCGATAAAATCGGCAACTGTTTTTGGAGTATACGGTGGAGCAGGAGCTTTAGCAGAACGAAAACGATCCAACTTCGGATCAAGCCATCGCACAAACTTTTTCATTAGTTTATTTATGAGCGATTTCATGTTAATATAATTATATCACTTTAAGGTTTAGGAGTTATTAATGAACAATGCGACAAAGGCTATTTTAGCCATACTTATTGTGGGGTTCATCGGTTTTGCTGGCTATTCACTGATGAAGAAGCAAGAAAATGCTATCGACTACAAAAAATATGATTTTAATACTGTGATAGAAGGCAACGAGGATAACGGCGGCATTAGCGACCATATTAAGGGCAATCCAAATGCTCCGGTTAAAATCTTTGAATATGCAGATTATCAATGCCCTGCCTGTAGCAGTGTTTATCCTTGGATTAGTGAACTCGTAAATGAGTATAATGGAAAATTAGCCATTGTTTATCGTAGTTTTCTACTACCTTACCACCAAAATGGTACTGCAGCAGCTTCTGCAGCTGAAGCGGCAGGTCTACAAGGTTATTGGGAAGAATACGCCACTATTCTCTTTGAAAACCAGAGCGAGTGGGAGAATGCTTCATTAAGTGACCGTTCAACCTACTTTAATACCTATTTTGCTAATATTGTTGGTAGCGGCATCACTGAGGAACAAATCAAGAAGTTTAATGACGATATTTCTAGTGAC
>JAFROU010000074.1 GCA_017429465.1 Candidatus Saccharimonadota bacterium | reverse complement strand
GCGCTCTCCGCTTCACTCCACGTAATGAATGAGTTAAGATGGGAACGTGGCGCCACAAAATCAATTATTCTTTTAACTGACGCCTGCTACCATTCACCAGATTTAGACGGAGTTACTCTGAACGACGTGATTAATCGTTCATTAGAAATTGACCCAGTGAATTTTTTTGTAATAACCAATCCGAATATTGCCGATGGCTATCAAGAGCTAGCAAAAGCCACTAACGGCAAGGTATTTACCTCAACCAACGACTTCAGTTTAGAAACTAATGATCTTTTGTCGAGACCAACTGCCATACTTTCTGCTGATGATTATCAGAGTCTAATCAATCAAGCAATCCATTATGATGCCTCAAAATCTCTTGCAAATTCTAAAATCATCAAATATGAATGGGACTTAGATGGCGATGGCGCATTTGAAGCTGAGACCGAATCACCGTATTTTACACATACCTATTTATCGCCAGCAGATTTTTACATCCAAGTAAAAATTACCGATAGTAATAAAAGATCTAGTACTATGTCTGCCCACGTCAATATTACTAATGGTTTTACTTTACCGACCATAACAAAAGCCGAAGCAAAGATAATTAATCAAGATGAAATTCAAATTGATTATTATAGTAGTGAAGATACGAAAGGTATTCTATTAATTCTTAATGATTTTATTGTCGGCAAGTTAGACCCTACTCAAAAGAAAGCCATTCTTACTAATATTCATTCAGATAAAGAATTAAATATTTCGTTAGTGCCATATAGTAACAAGAAAGGGGAAATAAAAAACGTCTTTAATAAAGAAATCATTAGTGTACCAAATTGTGGAGTTAGTGTTTAGAACTCAAGTGCCAATGATCGCCATATTCGCACTTATAAACCGTTAGTCCAGCAATATTATGGTCATATTCCGCCACCCGCGCAGCAGCCTCAGCTTCTTCACGAGAGGAATAACATATTTTATGCGTATCACCAACCCAGCATTTTTCCGGCTCATATATTCCATTATTCTGATGTTTGTTTCGTGTCATCTTATTAATTTTTATATCACAATTCTAGATAAAATCAAGTGAACTATTCCGTTTACGTTTTTCTACGAATCATATATAATATAGTTATGGCTCTTGAAATGGATCCAACGAAAAAAATAGATGAAAAATACGGCCTCAAAAAGGCCGAGGACGATACTGCAAAAAAAGAAATCGAGGAGGCAGACGATTCAGTTTCTGGTGCTCTTTCGGCAGAGGAAGACTTAGACAATCAGTTTACCACCAACGTTAATGGACCAAGCGAACAAAAGGCTAGAATGAAAGTCAAAAAAGGACCAATGTTTGCGATTCTAGGTCTTATCTTTGGCGGTGGTTTTGCTCTTATTTCTGGTGTTTTTACATTACCGTTCAGTTTAATTGCCAACTTGCAAGAAGTTTTTGATACTCTCCAAACCTCTACGCAGTTAAGATCAGACTACTTTTTTAAAACTCAGATTAATCCAAAGACTACTGTAGACTGTCGCAAGTCGACAATTTTTGGGACTCAGAAGTTTAAACTCACAGAATGGCAAACTAAGAAACTAAAAACCCAGGGTATTGAACCCACAGATTTTACTTATACAGACGCTGGCGGCAAAACCAGAACCTCAACCGTCTTCGTGTTTGATGATGGCTCAAGTAAAAAATCTATTATTACACCAGATGAAACTTTGGCGGCTCGTATCCGTGGCGGCGAAATCGAAGTAGACGGACAAAAAATCAAAATTGAAGACAATTTCATGGGAGTCTTCTCGTTTGATCGAGCCTACGATAATTTTCCTGATTTTAGAAATGGATATATTGCTAGCTCCCGTACTTGGCGCGGTTCGATCGCCGCCTGGTTCGACGCGCTAGCCGTAAGAATCTTGAAGAGTAACAAAATCACTCGCAATCTCTTTAAAAAGTATCAAGAAAAAGTCGAGGAGACGGGTAATTCTAAGAGCGCCACCATCGAACTGATGAAAAATAATGTCGATGACGAAGTCAGTATGACCGCTAGAGTCCACGACGAAGATGCTACTACCACGGAGACTCGAGACGACAATGGTAAAGTTACCGGAACTCGTACTGAATATGATATCGACACCGAGTCAGAAAGCATTAAGCTAAAGACCACCGGTGCTACAAAAGCAGAAATTAAAGCCAAATTAGACGAACTTGGAGCAAAATACAAGAAATCAGCTTCGAGCATTACCAGTGCAGCTGTAAATCTCACCTGCGCGGTTGCCGGTTTTATTGGTGCCGTCAACCTGCTCGTAGTTGCCCGCGAAAGTATGCAAATAATGTCATTCGTCTCGGGCTTTTTTGAAGCAGTTCAGAAAGCTCAAGCTGGCGATGGCGATGGATCTCCAATTAATGAATTTGCAATTGGATTGACTACTCCAATTGATACAGAAATAGATAAGCCAACGTTTGGCGGTAAAATATACAATAGCATTACTGAACTATTTGGCCAGAACAAAAATATCAACGGCGACGAAGTTGATACTGAAAAAACTGTAATCAGAGAAGATATGACTGCTATGCAAGCTAATGCCATGGCGGCATTATACGGAAATACAGCAGTTAATCTTGAAGACGAAAGCGTACAATCCTTCAACATCGGTAGTAAACTTAATACAATACTTGGACTAATAGGTAGCTCAATTGCAGCAGCCGTCTCTTGTTCAATTGCTAAACTGGCTGCTGCCGCAATCGGCGCAATTTTGGACGGCATGACCATCGCGTTCTGCGTAATATCACTTGGAATTGGCTGCATCGTTAGGGCAATAGTTGATTCGCTTGGTGGTGCGATTGTAAGTGTTGGCATCGCTCTCGCATTTACGGTAGTCACAAGCGCATTACTGCCGTTTCTCGTGACTGTATTCGAAAGAGATTTAATTTCAGACCTAGCCGGGGAGCATCTTGGCAACGCAATAGTATCTGGATCTAATATGTATATGGGGGTGAACCATAGGGCAGGTGGAGGCTCCCTGTCTAACGAACAGAAATTAATAGCATTTAAGATTGAACAAGGAAAAGTTATTGCTGAAAAGGCGCGGTTTGAAAGAGAAACCCTAAGCCCGTTTGATATTACTTCAAAATACACATTCTTTGGCAGTCTCGTTCAACAAATAGCCGCCTTTAGTACAACAAAGTCATCACTTACTGGAGTACTTGCTTCGCTAAGTAATATTACTAGCAATTCCATAACCGCACTTCTGCCTTCCGCTTCTGCAATTAGCGCTACTAATTTCATTAAAAACACTGGCGACTGTCCATATCTAGAGTCAATAGATGCTAAAGGAGACGCTTTCTGTAACCCATATATTATTACAGATGTAGACACCTTAGATGATAATCCAGCCGATATTGTTAACACTGTCGACAGCATCGTATCCACACATAATCTTAAAAATTTTACAGACGATAGTGATGGATTGGAAGTGCCTAAAATACAAGACAAATCAAATCTTGCTTTATATATTAACTACTGTTCTAATCGTAGCTCATCATTCGGTGTCGCCGACCAAAACATCGCCAATGATTTTATGAGTTTCATGGACGTGCGCACTGGTTCAACATTTGTGAATACGATTGGTAATTCAGTCCTCGGCGCCGTGCCAGTCCTAGGAGATATGATCGACGTCGTCCAGAACGATTCAGTCATTAAACATATGGGCTGGGTGTCTGGCGCGTCCTGCGTTGCTGGCGGCGATGAAGTAGATACTACATTTATGACCGACTCGCCTAAGTGGGAAACGGAGGGAAAATACTACCAGCGTTTCCTAGAAGATCAACGCCTCGCAAAAGCAATGGGTCTGATTGATAAGACCTCTGAAGAAGCATACCTTGAAGAATACTACAAAGAGCATCCATTAGACAATTCATACGAAGGTGTACTCGCTCGTAAATCTGGCCTCACTAAAGAAAATGTCATAGCTATTCTTGATACTATTGACTATTATAAATATCTTGCCGAATACGATCCTACCGAGCGCTACCATTTCGTAAAAGAAGAAAAGAAAGATGATACGATATTCTTTGAAAATAACACCATCGCTAAAGTTATGCCAGAAACAATTGAGCCAAAATATATTATATATAATGATATTAGGAATCGCGTAGCAACCGTATAAAAAAGTGCCCCGAATGGGGCACATTTTTTTGATTGTTTCAGTAGATGATTTTTGTACTCTCAATCTCTCTGCAAAGATAGGGGTCAATACTGCCATGATCATTGTAAGCAATATTTTCTAGCTCTACGGAACTAAAAATCTTACAAGGCAAATCATTCATATCTCTCGAGAATCTAGTCCACACTAGGAGATTAACGAAATACATGGTAACTTTTTCTTCTACGGTTGTCCAAGTATCATATTTTTCATTTTCGCGAATTTTAATCGCATAATCACCATAAGTTGGAGCCGTAAGGATATCTCCGTAAGGATAAATTGCTAAGTGATACATTTTTCCGTCAGTGGCAGTCAAATAGATGTTGATAGATCTAGGAATACCATAAACACAACAGCCATCATACATGTAAACCGCTATGGAATTTGGGTTTTCAGGATCCATTGAAGGAATGACACTGTAGCCCAAATCGCTAGCGAATTTATATAGCATAAAGGTGTCACCCTCCCAGTATTCTTCGGCGTCCACAGCATCCGCATCTTCAAAGATACCAGCATTTGGATCAGGCTGCACCGGTTCAGGATTAACGATCGAATCATTACCTTCACTGCCTCCAACGGCTGGAGTATTGACTACCTCACTATCGGGCTTTTTAGAACCACATGCACAAAGAGAAAGGCAGAGAATCAACACCAGAATCATCGAAACAAGACGTTTCAAAACAATCACCCCCTTTTAAAGAACTAAGTTCGTAAAAACTTGTAAAATTATTATCGCATATTTTTTTAAAAAAGTAAAGAGCAGGCAAAAACAGTCACCCACATTTAGTGTCTAAGCACAAACAAGAACGCTAAATGTAGCGTGCAAAATTACAACATTTTTATAAAAATAGCGCAAACCACCCCTGTTGCTTGTTGTAAATATAACAACAATAAAAGCCATAAATACTATTGACACCGCTATATATAGTGTAGTACAATACTTGCAAGACACTAGATATAGCGTCAGGTTATTACCAAAAATATAAACTCATACTGAAATACTGTTAAGGAGGTCTATTTCATATGTTCAAAAAAATCGTAAAGCGCGACGGTAAAATTGTCGATTTTAATCCGGAAAAGATTACTGCCGCGATCACTAAAGCAGGCGTAGCCACTGGCGAATTCAAAGAAGCCAGAGCCAAACAACTTGCCGAAAAGGTTGTTGAAAAGGCCAACGAGACAATCAAAAGTCGCACTCCAAACGTAGAGCAAATCCAAGACGTTGTTGAACAAGTGTTGATGGAGTCATCGTTTAAAAAGACCGCCAAGGCTTACATCACTTATCGCCAAGAGCGCAATCAAGTCCGTGAAGCCAAAAGTAACCTGATGCAAATTTATAAAACTATCGCAATCGCGGATGCTTCTGAAGATTCCGATGTTAAACGCGGTAACGCCAACGTTGATGGCAACTCCGCTATGGGCAAAATGCTCCAATTTGGCGCCGAAGGCTCCAAGGTCTTTGCAAAGGAAATATTAATGCGACCAGAATACGCCTTCGCTCACGATAACGGCGACATTCATATTCACGATCTTGACTTCTATGCTACCGGTACTTTGACTTGCTGCCAATCCGATCCATTTGTACTCTTTGAGAACGGTGGTTTTAATACTGGCCATGGCCATCTTCGCACCCCAAATTCCATTAGTTCCTATGCCGCTCTCGCCGCTATCATGCTCCAAGCTAACCAAAACGAGCAACACGGTGGTCAGTCGATTCCAAACTTCGACTACGCTATGGCTCCAGGCGTAGATAAGTCCTATCGCAAAGCCTTAAAGCGCAACCTTGAGAAATATAATCGATTTGCCGATAAAAAACTCAAGATTGAGATTCCGGATAACACTCAATATGGTGACGATAAGAAGCTAGAAAAAATGAAGGTGCCAAAATCTGTCATTGAAGCTTCCAACGAAGACGTCGAACGCGAAACCCTTCAAGCCATGGAAGGATTCGTTCACAACCTCAACACAATGCACTCCCGTGCTGGTGCTCAGGTGCCATTTACTTCAATTAACTTTGGTACCGACACCACCCCATCCGGCCGTCTAGTTTCAAAGAACCTACTCGAAGCTACTGCTAATGGCCTTGGTCACGGCGAAACTCCAATCTTCCCAATCAGCATCTTTAAAGTTAAAGAAGGAATCAACTACAACCCAGAAGATCCAAACTATGACCTCTTCAAACGTTCTATGGAAGTTTCCGCTAAGCGTCTCTTCCCAAATTTCTGTTTCATTGATGCTCCATATAATTTGAAGTACTACAAGAAGGGTGACTACCGCACTGAAATTGCTACTATGGGCTGCCGCACTCGTGTCTTTTCTTCAGTCTTCCCAGAATCCGATGGCATCGTTACTGGTCGTGGCAACCTCAGCTTTACCACCATCAACCTTGTCCGCCTCGGTATTAAGCACGGTATTGCTCTTGGCGAACGCAAGGAAGCTGACTGGCAAGCCTTTTACAAAGACCTTGACAGTAAAATGGACTTAGTCGCCGGCGAATTACTCGAACGCTTTGATTTTCAAGCCAGCCAACACGTCCGTAACTTCCCATTCTTAATGGGGCAAGGCAACTGGTTCGGTTCAGAAAAACTTGGACCAAACGACACCTTACGCGACGTCATTAAGCATGGTACTCTTTCAATCGGTTTCATCGGCCTTGCTGAAACGCTTGTCGCCATGACCGGCAAACACCACGGCGAAGATGAAACCTCTCGCGAGCTTGGCCTAGATATCGTCACCCATATGCGTGAACGCTGCGATATGTACTGCAAGAAGTACAATCTCAACTTCTCTCTTCTCGCAACTCCAGCTGAAGGTATTGCTGGGCGCTTCACCAAGATGGATCGCAAAGAGTATGGCAAGATTAAAGGCGTTACTGACCGTGAATTCTACACCAATTCCTTCCACGTACCAGTCTACTATCCAATTTCTGCCTTCGATAAAATTGAAATCGAAGCTCCATATCACGAACTATGTAACGCTGGTCACATTACCTACATCGAGCTTGACGGTGACCCATCTAATAATATCGAGGCCTTCGAAGCTGTAATTCGTAAAATGCACGATTGTAACATTGGCTACGGTTCCGTTAACCATCCAGTCGACCGCGATCCAG
>JAFROU010000073.1 GCA_017429465.1 Candidatus Saccharimonadota bacterium | reverse complement strand
TAAAGACAACCTAAAACAAACTCAAAAACTTGTCTCTAGCGAGGAAATCACCAAGGAACTAGATAATAATATTAAGATTATAGAAGAGCAAATCAAACCAAAAGGCATTCCAACCATGATTTATGATGGGGAAAAACACCTAGGGCTGTTTAAGTAATAGAATCTTGAATTTCTCTTAAAATAAGCGTATACATATTGCCAGAAATAGCTTAATATGATAAAATTATACCTATATGGTACAGAAAACAAACGTCGTCAAACACAGACCAAGCGAATATCGTAAAAAGAAGCATACAGGTTTAATCGTGGTAATTGTTTTGGCTGTGGTAGCATTAATTGCGGCAGGTGTTTTACTGTTCTTAAACAGAGACAAAATTTTCCAAAATGAACCAGTCAAAAATCAAGACACGACTAGCAAGCAGGAGAAAAAAGAAGAAAAATCTGACGAAAAATCAGATAAAAAAGAAGAAAAACAAAGTTCAGAAACTCGCGAGGCGGAAAAATCATCTATCAATCAGAATGACGGCGAAGATCCAAACGCTCTGGAGAATATTACAGGTGTAATCAATTTCGCCGGCATCTCTGAAGGTGATTTCATAGTGACAGCATCCTTAGACCAGGCTCTCGGCGATGCTGGCAACTGTAAGTTCACTATTGTGCATAGCTCTGGGGCCACGATTGTCTCGAGCGCAGCAACTTCTGCTGGTCCAACCACTAGCTTCTGTACTTATTCCGCACCAGCTTCTGGAATGAACTCTGGCCACTACAGCATCAATGTCGAGATTTCTGCCAATGGTAAGAAAGGTACGATTACTGGGGAGGCCAATATCTAATGAAAAGAAGGCTCACTTTCCCTAACAAACTTTTCCTTATCTTTACTTTTGGCATGATGGCCACACTCGGCTTTTTGGCATTTAAAAATATGAGCGAATCTGCTGCGATCAATGCAGCATATAATGGTTTCCAGGCAGGGAATATTATCACCGATTACGTGATGAGCGATTATAGCTCTATGTCCGAAGCTCAAATCCAAGCGTTTTTGAAATCTAAGAATCCATGTAATGACACAAACACCAGTAAAGCTAGGTACTATTCTAATCATAATTATCACATTGAAAACGGCCACTTCGTTTGTATGGCTGACGAAAGATTTAATGGGGAATCAGCCGCCCACATTATTTGGCAGGCAGCTCAAGACTATCGTATCAACCCTAAAGTTTTGATTGTGCTCCTGGAGAAGGAACAAGGTTTAGTTACTGACACTTGGCCAAACTCTGATCTTCAGTATCGTTCTGCTACCGGTTATGGTTGTCCAGACACTGCAGCTTGCGATTCAAAATACTATGGGTTCAAAAATCAAATTAGAAATGCTGCTGAACTTTATCGCTATATTCTAGATCATGGCTCACGCTATTACCCAGTAGGGAATAACTATGTTAAATATAATCCAGATGGCAACTGCGGTGGCTCTACTGTATATATCCAAAACCGTGCTACGTCTGCCTTGTATCAGTATACTCCATATCAGCCAAACGCCGCCGTCTTGAACGCCAATCCAGGCACAGTGGTTCACTGTGGCGCTCATGGTAACAGCAACTTCTATTATTATTATACTAAGTGGTTCGGTGATCCGCGCATTTCAGTTTCTAGTTCTTACCTCCAAGAAAGTGATAAATTTGCTATCCAAACTCTAGGAAATCTTTATCTCACACCAGAATCTAATGCGAAGGGCGCTAGGATTTCCTTATCTAAAAATGCTGCTGAATATCGTTTTGAAAGAACCGGAGATTATTATATTATTCGCCATATCGCTTCGAATTTAGTTTTAGACGTGGTTGGTGGTAGTGTCGCAAACGGCGCCCAAATCCAACTTTATGATTTTAATGATTCCTGTGCTCAAAAGTGGTATTTTGCCGTTGATGGAGATAAGTACACTATCAAATCGGTATGTTCTAATAAATCCCTTGACGTCCCGGATAATAAATCCAATGTGGCTGGCATAAAAGTACAAATGTATAATAGTAATAATTCTAACGCCCAAAGATTTATCATAAAAGACTTATCAGCCGCTCCACTAGCGAATAATATTTATGTTTTAAAAACTACTGGTGGCAAGGTGTTAGACGCAGAGGGTGGACTTGTTAGCAACGGTACAAAATTGCAAATTTATAACGTTAATTACGACAGAGGACAAATATATAAGGTATCAAGAATGGCCGATGGTTTGTACACTATCGGAAACACAACTTCCGGAAGAGTTGTGGACGTATCAGGTGGTAGAAAAGATGATGGTACTCCTTTGCAGCTCTACAATTATAATGGTTCTTGTGCGCAAAAGTGGATTGTAGAAAAAAGTGGTAATGGCTACAGATTTCTCTCTGCTTGCACCAAAAAGGCTATTGATGTATCCGGTGGACTTGTGAGCACGCCTAGTCGAAAGCTCCAGATTTATACCGCTAATGGAAGCAATGCGCAAGTTTGGATTCCAGCCACCACCTATGACGAAGTGGCAGAGGGTAATTACACTGTAACTTCAGCAGTTAACTCAAAATTTGCGGTCGATATTACTAATGGTGTTGCCGCTGCAAAAAATGGAACAAATATACAAGCTTGGGATAAGAATGGTACAGCGGCCCAAGAATGGAAACTTATAAAAAACAGTGACAATACGTATACCTTTAAAAACCCTAAAACTGATCGTGTGTTAGATATTGCCGGAGGCATTGCTAGATCGAGCACGAATGTTCAGCTTTATGCCAGTAACTCTACCTGTGCGCAAAAGTGGTATTTAAAAAAGAATGACGATGGCACCTATCGTATTTCTTCTGCATGTGGGGCAGTAGTACTAGACCTATCTGGCGGCGTAGCTAAAAATGGTGGCAACATCCAAGTTTGGGAGAACAATGGCACTAAAGCTCAGAAGTGGGTCCTCACACTGAAAAACTCCAATTAATGTGTTATAATTAACTAATATGAAAGATAGAGTAGTGAATTTTGGCGTGACCCTTTATCGTGGGTCAAAGTCCGTTTGGAAAAAGTATCATTTTCTTAT
>JAFROU010000072.1 GCA_017429465.1 Candidatus Saccharimonadota bacterium | reverse complement strand
TAGTGGCAATTTTTTCGGCAAGTTCCCAGTTACGGGACATAGCAGCAATTGAGCCATAGGTCCAGCTAAGACAAAGAATAATAGCAATAAATAGAATGATATTACCATAATCTAAATAGTCATGCCTAATCTTATATAAGGTTTGGCGTATTTTAGTCTTAATCTTTTCCATTTGGTATATATATTATAATATATAATTCTTATGTTTTCTATAAAATGCGCCACCGTGAAGGTGGCGCTTGCTGGAGAGATAATATTACTCTTGGGAGCAGTTAAACCTACCCCATTATTACGGGGGAGGTGGGCATCCTGGATGACCTGGCGGGGGCGGTGGCAAGCATGGGTCCGGAATAATAATAACTGGCGGATCGGGCGGGCAAACCGGCGCGCAAGGTACAATGCAGGGTGGCTGGCATGGACTCCAGCAGGGCGGATAACAGGGTTCCGGCTCTGGCCTAATCCAATATAGGGTTGCTCCACTGGTCCAATATTCTTTTCCGTTAGCATCGTAATAAATGGCTTGCACACGCCAGTTATCCAGTGATGCGGGCATATTGTAGAGATCAACACGATCTCTACCACTTTCATCTACGGTGGTCGTAGTAGACAGGCCGCTAAAAGTAGCTGCAGCATCTTCGATGTTGATGACTTTTAACGTTTCGTTGTGTACTAGGATCCACCTCATGCTTGTGGCGTTTTGAGCCGCAGCGGTGAAATAGTAGTGACTACCGGTGTGGAAATACTCTTTGGTAGGATTCTTGATGATGACCACGGCTGGGACATCTTCGCTACCATCGGATGCATATGCCGCTACCGGAGTGCAGAGACAAAGGACAACGATCAGAGTGATTGCTAGGATTACTCGGAAAAGCTTTTTCATTTAATCCCTCCTAGTTAGTAAAGTTCATGAGATTGATTACTCTCCCAAGGTAAAATCCCTTATATTTTAGATAAAAAATACTACTTTTGCAAGCATGAGTATATAAAAATAACGGCTGAGCCGTTAATTTTGGTGGGGGCGATTGGGATCGAACCAATGACCAAGCGGTTATGAGCCGCCTGCTCTAACCTCTGAGCTACGCCCCCATATAATATATATTATATCATATTAGAGAGAAGCATCGTGGCGATTGGTAGGGTGACAACGGACATTAAGGTTGAAATTACAACCAATTCGCTTGACTCGCCAACATCACCACCGTATTTTTCAGCAAATAGACCAAGTGACGTAGCCGTCGGAAGAGCTTGAATAAGGGTACAAACTACGATTACTTCGACTGGAAAAGCGGTTGGTATAAAAAGGTTGATGATAGTGAGAACTCCCCATGTTACGAGCGGGGCGATAGTTAGTTGAACCAAGGCAACAATAAAGAGCTGCCATTTTTTAAGTACAAGTTTGAGTTTGGCAGTTGAAAGCATATAACCAATACAGATTAATGATAATGGCGTGGTGGCAGCGGCAATATAATTAATTGATTGGTTAATGACGGATGGAACTTCTTCTCTAAGGTTAGATAGAGACAGAATCATACCGAGGACAACGGCGATGACATTCGGATTGATAATCGTGTTAATAATAAACTTCCAAGAGATTTTATGTTGGAAGAGCCAAACACCGTAGGAAAACAGCGCCAGATTAAATGCAATAATGAAGCCGCAATAAGCAATTAACACATCACCGCCAAACGCAGCTGCTATAAGTGGGTAGCCAAGAAAAGTGGCATTGTTAAAGGCGAAGGCAAACTGTGCTTCGTCACTGAGCTCTTTTTTGAAGACCTTCTTGTTGTGAAAGATTATTTTGCCAACAAAGATGACGGCAAACATAATGATAAATCCACCGATTAAACCCTTAACGAACATTTCATATGATTCTTCGGACATGCCATATGGAAAAGCATTAAAGAGCGAGGCTGGCATAAAAACCGAGAGCAGTAAGTTAACTAGCTGTTTATTAGTGTTCTCATTAATTTTCTTGGTTTTACCGAGAAAAAAGCCAAGTAAGATTATTATTCCAATGACTATAAGACTAAAATAGAATTGCCCAAGATCTATTTGCATAGTATTATTCTATCACTCTTATGGTTTTCTCACAACAAAAAGCACCCCTAAAAGGGGGCTTTTTGTCCTAAATAAATCAACTACGCGTGATTATTTCTTCTTGAGGGTCAAGAAGCCATTGCGTGGATTTTCACAAACAACACGGTCAGAAGGAAGATCGCAAGGGGTACCTTTGCCACCTTTTGCATCTTTAGTGAAGAAATAGATGGTTTGTGGTTGGCCACCGCGAAGAGTAACTTCAGATTTGTGCAAGAAATATTTAACACCTTTACCGTTGGTATGTTCGTAAGCCATTTGAGCTTTCCTCCTTAAATAGTTTGATATTTTAATCTTATGCCCTCTATTCTTGACTGTCAAGAGGTTATTAGCGGTTTTTGAGAAAAATAACGGCGATACAGAGAGCACACCAGATAATAAAGCGAATAAAAATTACAACAATTATAATAGCGCAAGCTAAGAGGACGAAGCCGCTTAAGCTCGGCGCCCAAAGTGGTGATGCATAATTAATACGATATAGTTCGGTGGAAGGAAGATCGGCGATAATAGTATCCTCTATATTAGAGGTAGCTGGGTATTTAGCGATTTCGCCAAGCATACAATCAATATATCCTTGGCTGGTCCAGTTCCAACGGTTGGCAATGGCAATTGGTTTACAGACCGACATAGCTTTGGCATAGATATTACCGTTAGGATTACTGTCGCTGCCCATTTTGGCTTCAGCTTTTTCTAGAGCAGCGTTAGCGGCGCGATAGTATTGATGTTCAAGATAAAATACTCCAGTGCCAAATGTTACCTTCTTTATGCCGTTGTCATCTACTATATTAATAATGATGTTCTTAAAAGTATATTCTTGTAATGTCTTAAGAGAGCTCGCGATACTTTCATCGTTCTCTTCAGCGTCAGCAGCTAATACTGCATCGCGCAGTTCGGTCATTTTAATATGATCAGACCGGAGTAAAAAGGCAGCCCAAAAAAGTAATGGCACTAGTAAAATAATAAAATGCCAAGTCCTGATTTTAAAGCGTTTTTTACCACCCATATTTGATATAATTATAGCATAATGAGAATCTATATATCAGGAATTTCTGGAACAGCAATGGGGCCTCTAGCTTTGATGGCCAAAGATGCTGGAATGGATGTTTGTGGGTCTGATTTAATGGAAAACGCGGTTTCGAAGGAATTGAAGGAACGTGAAATCGCCTATAAAATTGGTCCACAGGATGGTAAATATTTGCAAGAACAATATGACAACGGCGGCGTGGACTGGTTTGTTTACACTTCTGCTTTGCCAAAAGATCATGCTGAATTAAAACTCGCCAAAAAACTCGGCATTAAAGTGACAAAACGTGACGAATTCATCGCTCACTTAATTGATGAGATGCATTTAAAAATGGTAGCGGTAGCAGGCACGCACGGCAAAACTACTACTACGGCCATGATCGTTTGGGGTTGTCAAAAACTGAACATTCCAATTTCCTTTTCTGTTGGTTCGACGCTTGGTTTTGCGCCAGCTGGACAATACACGCCGGGCTCGGAATATTTTGTCTACGAAGCGGATGAATACGATCGGAATTTTCTGCATTTTCATCCTTGGCTCGCAGTGATAACAACTGTCACTTATGACCATCCGGACATCTACCCAACTGAAGAAGATTATAAGGTAGCTTTTGCTAAGTTTATTGGCCAAAGTAAAAGTACAATCGTAGGCGAAAAAGTTGATTCTAGATTGACTTTAGCCGGAGAAGCAAGACGTTATGATGCAATGCTTGCTATGCGTGCACTACAAAAAATGACTAATGCCTCAAGCGATGAACTAATTGAAATTTTAAATGAGTTCCCTGGTGTGGGGCGTCGTTTTGAACGAATAGCAGATGGTGTTTATACTGACTATGCGCATCATCCAGAAGAAATTGAAGCAACGCTGCAAGTAGCACAGGATGAAGTGGTAAGAACTGGGTTGAAAGGCGTGGTGGCTGTTTATGAGCCACACCAGAATACTAGACAGCACGAGGTAAGATCTGGCTATAAGGATGCCTTTGTTGGCGTTGCTAAACTGTTCTGGCTACCGACCTATTTAACGCGAGAAAATCCAGATTTAGACGTGATATCACCGAGCCAGTTTATTGACGAACTTTCAAATGCTGAGTTAGCTGAAGTTGCAGAAGCTGATGATAGATTGGCAAATAAGTTAAAAGAATACCAAAAAGACGGATACTTAATATTATTGATGACGGCTGGTCCGGCCGATAAATGGTATCGAAAAATATTTAATTAGTTTTCACTGATGCCAAGTGATTCGTCGCTTAACGGTCCATCTGAAAATGGCTCTGAGATTTGATCAAGACGTTCAGCCTCAAGCCTTAGAGAATTAATATAAGTATTTAGAACTTCTTTGGTAATTACGCCAGTTTCTGGCAAGGTATAATCTGGGTCTTCCGGTTCTTTCCTTTCTTCTTCGTCTGGCAAAAAGCCTGGACGAGAGCGATCGAGATAAATATCACCAGAATTATGATAGACGATTAGACTAACAGTCGTAGTAATGACGGCTAGAACAATTGATATTGTTCCAAGTAAGATTAAGTTTTTACCGCCTCGGCTCATTCTTCCTCCATCATATCATTAACTGCAGTTTCGTGTTTGGCAATAAGGTAGTTAAGTCTATAGGTATCTTGGCGTACTTCACTGCGTTTTTCGCGCGTAATAATAAGTTGATTGTAAAACTCATTTGGATTGTTCTGGCAATCAGTATTGATGAGTGTTTCAAGAGCCTGACTATAGACAATAAAATCATCAATGAAGTTAATACGTGCAGTTTCATACTCAGATTGAATTTCGACGAGACTGATGTTTGGCTTATTATTACCAATCAATCTTTTATTAAGTGGGATGATAAATTTATTGAGAATTGAACTATAGACGGTACCTAGATAAATACGGTTGCGGCTATCATCTTTTTGTAAGGCTTTAAGGCTTTGGCGAATCGAAGCGCAGCCCTGGGAGATGCTGCCTTGGCGTTCTTCTGAGATGGCAGACACCGGATTAACCAATAGGCAAGTAGCTGCAAGCGAAAAACAGACTATTTTATTCCACTTTGTAGAGACCATTGTGTTTTTTCCCGTCATAAATTAGAGTTGGAATGCCTTTTGCATGGACCTTATTATCAACCGTATCTTTAACGCTCTGCAAAATAGTGTCTACTTCTGGAGAATTAACTAATTTAATAATTTGTTCTTTTTCGGTTTCAGTACATTTTAGATCATCTATTAACCAACCCTGTAGGTTTTTCTCGGCTTCTTCGTTTGAAAACTGATTATTAAACAAGGATAAGAAATTAATGGCGTTTTCACTACTTTGAGTGAAAAGTTTTTCAATTATTTTAGTCGCTTGGCCAGCCCCTTTTACGATAGAAGCAGCGTAGTAATAGCGCGCAACAATGCCGGAATTTTGAAATTTGTAACTGCCATCTGGAAGTTGGATTGGATAAACTAAGATAAATGTATTGTATTTTTCAAAGAAACCAGATTTTTGCTGGTTGCGATAGGACTGCATGCAGACGGAACAACCTGGGTCAATGATGTCCATCGCGTAAGGAGCACCTTCCTTAAATTCCCCTATGATTCCGTTTTGTTCGATAAAGTAATCTTCAACCTTCCATGAGTGAAGTTGATCTGGAATGGCACCAAAGATTTCGCCCCATTCAGTAAACCAACGCCCGGTAGATTCAAGGATGTTCTTTGGTTCTGTTTCTTCAATTGAGCAAATCTCCGAGCTAAGCGAGCAAGAGGCAGGTTGAGATACGTTGCAGGTGCCAAAGACCCATAACGCAAGCAGTGACTTAATTGCAGTAAGAAGTGCCCAGATGGCAACTAATACGATGAGGACAGAAACAACTTCAATGGCTACTGAAAGTGGTTTAACGAGATGTGGTTTAGAAATTACAACTTTTCTTAGGATAGAGTTTTTAACATCATCTTTAAAGTTAGTTTCACATTTTTGGAGGCGAACCTTTTTCCAGACGCAACCCCATGCTTTTTTAAAGGTTTTCCAATAGCGAACACCAATGTCTTTTTTGAAAATACTAAGGACAGCAACAAAAATTCCAATCAGTGCCAAAATAATAAACGCAGCTATACAAACCATAAATATATTATATCAAATATTTACTTGATTTTACTTAATGCGGTGATGACTTTATCGATGTCGGACGGCCTTGTGTGGTAGCCAAGCGAAAAGCGGATTAGGGGTGGATAATGTTTTTTATGGTCAAGATAATAGTGAACACAAAAATAACCGGTGCGAGCCATAATATGTTGGTCAGCAAGAGCAGCGCCAAGTAGATGTGAGTCTAAACCTTCAACGTAAAAGGACATGGTTGGGTTTGGTTCTTTGTTAAGTAGATGGACTTTTGGATGATTATTTAAATAATCAAATAATCTAGTGTAGTTTGCTTCTAGTTCTTTATGGGCAGATTTTGGCAAAGATTCAAGCCAATCAATGGCAACACCTAGAGCCGTAATTTCACCCCAAGCTTGAAGGCCAGATTCAAACTTAGTATAGATATGTTCTGGATTTTCAGCAGAGAGAAGATAACTATTTTCATCAACGTCATCGACCATGCCGCCACCAATAAAGGTAGTATTGATGTGTTTTAATAAATCTTTACGCACAACGATCCCGCCTAGAGATGGAGCATACATTTTGTGAGCAGAAAAGCAAATGGCGTCTGGCTCGGTTTTGTGTAAAACGGCCGAACTGTGCGCCATAGCTTGAGCAGCATCAATAATGATAATGCCATGGTTTTTGTGAACGGTTTTAATAACATCTTTAATGTTAACTAATTGACGCCCATCGATATTCGATGCGGCGTTAACGACTACAAGAGCGTGATCATAATTAGCATCGAGCGGAAGTGAGCCGTCTTCGTTTCTAGTAAGGACCTCTCTTTTTAAGTTGTGACGCTTTGCAAAGGACATAGTTGCAAGAAACGGTGAGTTGTGTTCAATATCTGAAGTAATAACTTTTTTAATATCTTTGGCATCAAGTTGGTCTAATAGTAGGTTAATGCCGTAAGTGGTATTTAGGGTAAAAGAGACAAAATAATCACGGGCTTTCAAATCAAGATACTTGATGACTTTGGCGCGAGTTGCTTCAACTCGGCGATCAGTTTCAATTCCCCATTGATATTTAACGCGTTCACCGCAAGAATTAAACTTAGTATAGTAATCGTTTAGGGCGTCGATGACAGGCTGTGGGCGAAGAGACTGGCAGGCTGCATCGAGGTAAACATCTTTTTCTGATAAATATTCAAAACCTTTCATATGGTATAATTATAGCATGAATAGAGTGAGGTTAGTTTTTCCGGAGTTTAACCATCCGATTATTCAGGAGGCTTTAAGTAAGTGTCCTGATATTGATGGAATCGAGGCAACGGATTTAGAAATGGCATGCACCATGGTGCATGAAGGTAAGGCAGATGCATTAGTGGCAGGTATCGACTATACATCACGTATGGTTATTATAGCTTGTCGAGATTTTATTGGCATGCAGGGCAAAACCTTTACTAGTTGTTTTGTATTTGAAAAAGAAGAAAAGAAACTGATTGTGGCCGATGTAGCAACTTGCAAGCATCCAACTGAAGATCAGCTATACGATATCGTTTTACAGACTTATGACACGGCAAAGGTCGTTTTAGATGACAAACCAAGGGTGGCAATGCTGTCTTGGTCTACTCTGGGCAGTGGTGGACAGGATAAATCCATTGACGACATTAAGGCTGTGATAGATAGAGTCAAGCAAGATCGCCCAGAAATCATGATTGATGGTGAGATGCAGCTTGATGCAGCGGTTAACCCGATAATTGGTGCTAAAAAGGCACCGGTTTCACCAGTAGCTGGAAAAGCCAACGTGTTGATTTGTCCTGATCTTAATTCGGGCAATATATTATATAAGTCAATTGAGCAATTTGGAGGTTATACGGCAGCTGGACCAATTTTGCAAGGTTTTCTATCGCCAGCTTCTGATTTGTCCCGTGGTAGTACGGTGGAAGATGTTATTAGTGTTATTAAAATAATGAAAAAAATTGTGGAGGCACATAATGGGTAAATATTTTGGAACGGATGGGATTCGTGGGAGTGCAGAAATCTTCACGACTGAATTTTTGCAATCAGTAGCTAAAGGCTTGCTTGAGTATGATAAGCCACAGCAACATAATGAACTAAAGGTATTACTAGGCGGTGATACGCGTGAATCAACCGAATGGATTATCCGCGATCTTGAGGCAGCACTCGAAACGCTTGGCGTAGAATATGGCAACGTGGGAGTATTATCAACCCCTGCAATCAACTTTGCGTTTTACGAAATGGGCTACGACTATGCAATTGACGTTACCGCCTCACACAATACTAGTGAAGACAATGGATTAAAGATTTTTGAACGTGGCGATAACTACGGCGTAAAGCTGAGCGATAGTGGTAAAAAAGTAATTGAAAATGCATTAGATGAAGGTAGCGGCTACGGTTTAATGGCCAATGAACTACGTGAGGATTTACATGAGGATGCGCTTGAACGATATTTGTGGCATCTACGCAAGTATCTAAATAAAACTTTTCCGAAGAACCCAAATCTTGTAAATGAACACGCTAAGGTAAACTTCGAAGGACTAAAAATTGGCATTGACTGTGCTAATGGTGCGACCAGTGTGGTAGGCGGAAAGATTTTTGAAGAATATGGTGCAAAGACATTAGTTATTAATAGCGATGATCGCTATGGACACTTAATTAACCGCAATTGTGGCTGCCTACATATTGAGGAATTGCAACGAGTCGTTAAAGAAAGAAAACTTGACTTTGGCGTAGCCTTTGATGGTGATGGCGATCGTTGTTTAATGGTTGATCATCTGGGCCAAGTAGTTGATGGTGATCAAATCATGGCAATCCTAGCAAATTATATGAATCTCGATAAAATGGTTGCAACGGTAATGTGTAACCAGGGCTTAATTGAGTGGGCGAAAAAGCATAACGTGATGCTTGTTACTTCTAACGTTGGTGACCAAAACGTCTTTGAAAAGATGACAAAAGAAGACATTCGAATTGGTGGCGAACAAAGTGGTCACATCATTCTTCCGGACGAAGGTATGGGCGATGGAATGCTAACTGCCTTAATGATGGCGCGTGTGATTTCAGCGAAAAAGAGCTCACTGAGCGAACTGGCAGCAAGAATACCACGCTTCCCACAGATAATGGCTAATGTCCCAGCAAATAAAGAACAAAAGATGATGCTGGTAGAAAATGAAGCGCTGAAAGATTTGATTTCTGAGTATGAGGATTCACTTAATAGCATGAATGGTCGTATGTTGGTTCGTCCAAGTGGTACCGAACAACTAATCCGTATCACAATGTGGGGCACTAATGAAAAAGAAATCCAATCGATTATGGATGAATTTGTAGTGAAAATTAATAAGATTTTGAAAGGAGCTGCAGCATGACGGAGGTCAGAAGATTAACTGAATATTCTCCGGAGGTTGCAAACCGTGTGCGCGAACTGTTAATTCAACTATCACGTAGCGGTAAGGACAAAGGCGAGATTCCAAGAGAATGGTTTGAAGACATTATTAATTCCCCATGGCATGATTTATTATTGGCTTATGATGAAGACGGCAAGATTATTGGAATGATGTCGCTTACTATTACGATGGGCGCTGGAATAAGAAAAAACGCCTACCTTGAGGATTTTGTTGTAGATAAGGAAGTTCGTTCACACGGAACTGGTGGTTTACTGTGGCAAGCATACGAAGATTGGGCACGCGAGAAGGGCGCCTTGAAACTAGAGTTTACTTGTGGCCATGGGCGCGAAGTAGCACAGGAGTTTTATAAAAAACACGGTGCTGAGGTTTACGATACTAATTTCTTTCGAAAAGAATTGTAATTATTTCTTTGTTGCTGCGAGTGGGGTAAGAAGATAAATGTGCAGAGCATTAGGTAGGCCAGCAAAGAAGAAAATTGAGACAGCGTAACCGGCAATTAAACATTTAAATAATAGCTGGTTGGCGCTGTTTTTTATTAACCTAAAGATCAAAATAGCAAGAACAACTAGGCAAATGATGCCAACTAGCCCAAGCTCGAGAGCAAGGCTAACGTATTGGTTTTGTACAATTTCTTTAGCTTCGAATTTGTCTGGGTAGTTTTCGTGCAGGGCAACACCAGCACCGCCAAAACCGACACCAAAGAAGAAGGTTTTTAAGTCTTTTGCCCAGAGGTTTAAGGCAGCGTACGAGAGTACACTACGAGCTTTGGTTGATTCTTCTACATAGCCGTCAAAAGCAGATTCGTTATCGTCTGTACTTTCAGGTTTTGCTGGTTCGCGCAGATCAATTGTTCCTAGACTTAGTTGGTGAATCGATTTAGTGACACCAGTCACGAAAGTGTCATTTGATGGTGAAATTTGAGCAAGACATCCTTGTATCACGAGCGAAAAAGCAAATGGAATAAGTAGTAGTGGAATAATTAATAACGGTCTAGCTTTATGAATGCGCCTGATAAGGAAAATAATGAAGACGGCCATAGCGATAGTAAATGAATAAATGGCACCGCGCGAGAAGGTCAAAAAGAGAGTAGTGATATAGAGGAAAGCTAAGGCCGCCATGAGATTTGGCTTTTTAAGATCTGCCGTAAAGTAGAGATAGACCGAAAGAATACTTGGGGCAAGTAAGAGATTTCCCATAAATTGTGGCTCAATAGCAAAACCGTTTGGATGCGGAAAACCAAATGATTGATAAGTACAACCTTCGCACATTAATGTAATGCCTCGACTTACACCGAGAACATCAAGAAAGCTTTGCACTAGACACCAAAGACAAATGATGGCGGATGAAATAAAGAAGGTTTTGAGCAGAGTTCTTAAAAAGGCTCGGGTTTTGAATGCGCGCTCGGTTTTTAGTAAGTGATAGATAGAAATAACAGCAAATCCTACTAGCCAGAGAATCCCGGCAGTTAAGAAACCGCGAATGCGGTTGGATGACCAGAGCAGCGAGATCAGAGCAAAAGTTGGGAATAGTAAAAATGGAATGAGTTTTATTCGGTATTTTTTGAAAGCGGAAATCAAGGTTGGAATATTAATAAAGAAAAATAATACTAGCCAAATAATTGGCAGTGATATTTCAAAATTCATAGAGTCAGATGAACCAAAATGAATAACTGGATAGTAGGAGAAAAATAGTACGGCCGGTAAGGCGTAAAGAAAGTATTGAATAATAGTTAACCTTTTTGGCATTTTTTTACAAACTCCGTTATTTCTTTTTGAAAGCGTGCTTCAGAAAAGTTTTTAGATGATTCGCGTACTATTTTTGAATCAAATTTAGTTTTTTCAAATTCATTAATGGCTTCAACGAGAGATTTAGTGGTTTGTTTTTTGAATAATAAACCGTTTTTGCCATTCTTGATATAATCTAATGCCCCACCTTCACCATAAGCGATTACTGGGCAACCGGCAGCAAGAGCCTCCACCGGAGCAATACCAAACGGTTCTAGGCTGGGAAAAATATATCCTTTAGCATTAGCAAGGGCTTGAGCTAGTTCTTCGTGTTTCATAATTGGCAAAAAAGTAATTAGTGGTGAGTGGTTAGCGAGTTTAACTAGGCGGTCGTGCTCCGGTCCGTCACCAATGATGGTTAATTTTTGATTAGTTTCAAGACAGGCTTTAATGGCGAGATCAATGCGTTTCCAACCAACTTGACGAGAGGTAGTGATGAACGAATCGCGATTGGCTTGGTTTTGTTTAGTACTTGTAAATAATTCGGTATTTACTGGTGGGTGGATGATAACAGAATCACGGTCATAGTACTTTTTGATTAAATCAGAGGCATATTGGGAAATCGTTATATAATAATCTGGGCGCTGAGCGGCTTTATAATCGGCTTTACGTAAAGGCTTTACCCAAAGTTTGAAGAAAAAACGCACAACAGGATTCAAAAATTTAAAACCAGGGTTTTTAACATAGTCGTCATACATTTGCCAGTAATATTGAGTAGGCACGTGACAAAAACAAATATGCAGAGCTTTACCATGTTTAATACTCTTAGCTTCAGCGCCAGTAACAGAAATGATTAAATCGTAATCAGATAAATCCAGTTTATTAAAATAATGTTGGCGTAGCGGCGAGAGCAGACGACGCATGGAAGTTGGAAAGATTTGTAACCAACCAGTACGAACGTCGCAATCTTTAAACCAATCGATTCCCTTTTTGTCGTATTTAGAGGTATAGATTGGTGCATCTTGGTAGAGATCATGAATGGATTTTAAGACACGTTCAGCACCACCAACATTAGTCAGCCAATCGCAAACGATGGCGACTTTCATTACTTAGCTCCTTTGCGTCCAAGAACTACTGCGAAGGTACGGAGAATGATTTGAACATCTAAAAGAAGTGACCAATTTTGGATGTAATAAAGATCAAGTGAGCGGCGTTCTTCAAAGGAAATATCACGGCGACCTGAAACTTGAGCTAGTCCAGTCAGACCAGATTTGACTGAAAGTAACAGCGACCTGTCGCCGTAGTTACGAAGTTCTCCCGGAACGAGCGCACGTGGACCAACAAAGGAAATGTCGCCTTTAAGAACATTAAATAATTGCGGTAACTCATCTAGAGACGTGGCGCGAATGAACCTGCCGATTCCAGTAATGCGAGGGTCCTTTTCTAGGTAGTCACCATTATCACGGTATTTTTTAATTAATCCAGGTTTACCCATTTTTCTGAATGCTTCTTCTGGTGACATACCACTATATTCTGGCTTCATAGAACGGAATTTATACAATTTGAATTTGCGATTGTAGCGTGATAAGCGGATATCTTTATAAATCGCTGAGTGTTTAATGTCTGATAGTTTAATAATAAGCCAAATAATACCCATCGGAATAATTGCTACAATAAGAGCTAAAACACTTAACACAATGTCAGAAATGCGTTTGATGATTTTAGCGCCACCAATCAACGGAGTAACTTTGACTAGAATTGCTGGCGTATCGCCAATCAGTTCCAGCTGACCCATGTGCGAGGATAGAGCCGTTTCAGACGGAACAAAGTAGTAGAGTAGGTGATGGTTAATGGCTTGTTTATAGACATAATCAGTTTCATGTTCGTCGGTTTGGAAAATTACATCGGCTTTGGCCTTTTTCAAGGCTTCTTTAAGTGAAGAATAGTGATAGTTCTTCATGCCTTTTGGAATAAAATGTTTGCCAGAAACAATACCTGTAATGCGATAACCGGCATCTGGGTAGTCATTAATTTGGTCAGCGAGGAAGGAAGTGTTTTTGCTATTACCAATAATGATGGCGTTTAGTGCGCCATGACCACGTTCAGCTTTAACAATGAGATGACGAATCCAGCGAATAATGATGCGAAAAATGCAAAGAAAGACAAAACACGAGAGCATAGCATAGAGGGCGATGGTGCGAACTGGAAAGAGATCACTGCCACCAAAGAAGAAGTCATAGGTTATGATAGCCATGATGCCAATAACTGAGGCGGCCAGCAAGCGAAGCATTTCTGGAAAACGACGACCGTTGATAGTGTTTTTCTGATAGAGACCGAGCAGGGCTAGAATCACTAACCAAATCGGAATAAGCATGACGATAGCAAGAACAAAATTCTTTAATTCTGAATCAAAATAATATGGGCGGGTGCTAATTTGTGTGCGAAGGTAGTAAGCGAACGCAAAAGAAAGCACAATTGAAGCGGCATCGCCAAGCATCAAAAGAATACGAAACACCATACCGGGGTCTTTTTTCATACCCCCAATTATACCATATAAAGTATGATTATTCGACTGTGACTGACTTCGCCAGATTACGTGGTTGGTCGACGTTGTAGCCTTTTGCTGTCGTAATGTAGTATGCGAATAATTGGCTAACCACGTTCATGAGAATTGGGGTAAGAAGCTTAAGTGAAGTGTCAATCTTAATGGTCGCCTCAACTGGCAGGTCAAATTCATTAGAATCGGTAGCAACAATCACATGGCCGCCACGAGCGAGCACTTCTTGGATGCCAGAGACTGTTTTGTCGTAAAGGTTACTCTTTGATAGTAGAACTAGTTCAAAGAAGCGATCATCAACCAATGCAAGTGGACCGTGTTTTAGCTCACCAGCTGCATAGGCATTAGCATCAATATAAGAGATTTCCTTAAGCTTAAGAGCGCCTTCCATAGCGGTTGGATAAGCAGTATCACGGCCAAGATATATAGCGTGGTCATATTGGGAATACTCTTTAGCTAGGTCTTTGATTTTATCTGGCATGGTGTCTAATAGATGAGCAATTTCATCTGGGAGTTTGGCAATCTCGTCAACGTATGGTGCCAGGACGGCCGGTTTAACGCCTTTAGCTTGGGCGATAGTGAGACCAAACATAATCATTGCGGCAGCTTGTGAAGTGAAGGCCTTGGTGGAAGCAACAGAGATTTCTGGACCAACGTGAATATAAGTGCCGCCGTCAACTTCACGAGCAATGGTGGAACCAATTACGTTGATAATACCGATAGTCTTTATACCTTGAGCTTTAATTTCGCGCAGACAAGCAAGCGTATCGGCAGTTTCGCCAGATTGAGACACAATTAAAGCGACGGAATCTTTCGGAATGTAGGCATGGCGATAGCGATATTCCGAAGCCACAACTGGTTCAACGGTGATTTCTGGCGTGAACTGTTCAATATAATAACTAGCAAGCATGCCAGCGTGATAAGCAGTGCCACAGCCAACAATGATAAGGTGTTTTATTCTTTTTAATTCTTCAGTCGTGAGGTTTGGACCTCCAAGATGAACAGTGTGGTCGTGAACATTAACGCGGCCACGCAAGGTCTCGGTCAATGATTGTGGCTGCTCCATGATTTCCTTTAGTAGGAAGTGATCATAGCCGCCTTTTTGAATGGCAGCGAGATTAGTTTGAATGGTTTCAACCTTAATTGAAACTGGCTGAGAGTTAAGAGTTTTTATAGCAACGGAATCTGCTGTAACAGTGGCAACTTCACCATCATTTAAATAAATAGCTTGTTTAGTGTGGCCGATGAGAGCAGAGGCATCGGAAGCAATGAGAGTTTCGTTATGACCAACCCCGATAACGAGTGGAGAGCCAGAACGAGCAACGACAATTTCGTTAGGATTTTTAGTAGACAAAACGGCGATGCCATAGGTGCCTTGAACTAGTTTTAGTGCCTGAACTACGGCATTGCTGAGTGGATATTTCCCTTCTTGATAGAATGAATCAATCAGGGCTGCGAGTACTTCGGTGTCAGTTTCGGAGGTAAAAACGTGATCTTCGAGTGTTTTCTTGAGTTCCTTGTAATTTTCAATAATGCCATTATGGACAATGTAGATACAACCAGCTTGGTGAGGGTGGGCATTGGTTTCGGATGGTTCACCGTGAGTAGCCCAACGCGTATGACCAATCCCAATATGATCTTCGCGTTTGGCTTTAGCAATTTTTTCTTCGAGATTACTAATTTTGCCTTTAGCACGCAATAATGTGGCAGCACCATCACTGTCTTCCGTCACGATACCAGCAGAGTCATAGCCACGGTATTCAAGACGTTTGAGCCCGCTAATCAAAAAATCTTGGGCGTTTTTATTCCCCACATAGCCTACGATCCCACACATAATTCCTCCTTAAAAATAGATGTGCTACAATTATACCATGAATAAGAAGATTTTGGTTACTGGGGGGACGGGCTATATTGGCTCACACACAACTGTTGAATTATTTAAGGCGGGGTATGACGTTGATATTCTTGATAATCTCTTTAACAGTAAGATAACTGTCCTAGATAAAATTGAAGAGATAACTGGGAAGCGTCCTGGTTTTTATAAAATAGATTTGCTTGACGAAGCAGCGGTCGACAGGTTATTTGATGAGAATCAATACGATTTAGTAATGCACTTTGCTGGCTTAAAGGCAGTTGGTGAATCTGTAGAACAGCCTTTACGTTATTACGAAAATAATCTGGTTGGGACCATTAATCTACTAAAGTGCATGCAAAAGCATCAAGTTAAAAAGATTGTTTTTTCTTCTTCTGCAACTGTTTACGGCACACAGGATGTAACGCTCATGGATGAAACGATGACGACAGGACTTGGTATTACCAATCCTTACGGCCAAACCAAATTCATGATTGAGAGAATTCTAACTGATGTAGCCGCAGCCGATAAAAACATGCAAGTGAGTCTACTGCGTTATTTTAATCCAATTGGTGCGCATGAGTCTGGACTCATAGGTGAAGATCCAAATGATATTCCAAATAACCTCATGCCAATTATTATGCGAGTAGCAACTGGTGGACTACCAGAGTTGTCTGTCTTTGGCGATGATTACCCAACACCAGATGGCACTTGTATTCGTGATTACATTCACGTGGTAGATTTAGCTAAAGGTCATCTTTCAGTAATTGAAAAAATGAAACCGGGAGTCGAAATATACAACCTTGGCACTGGTAAAGGAACGTCTGTAAAAGAGATGATTGCAGCGTTTGAACGTGCAAGTAACAAACAGTTACCATATAAGATAGTTGGTCGTCGAGCAGGTGATTTACCAGAACTCTGTGCCGACCCATCAAAGGCCGAGCGTGAACTCGGCTGGAAGGCAGAACTCACGATTGACGACGCAATGCGTGACACTATTAATTACTTAGATCATTATAATAATTAATGACGGATCTTTGAATAAATATTCCAGGATAATTTAAAACAACCCTTACCAAGTAGAAGTGAACGCATAGCGATTTTGTCGCGCAAGGTAGCTTTTGGATTCTTTAGGATGTAGTCTTTATGATTTTTGAGATACTGGACTACGCTTTGTTGTTGCTGTTTTAATTCAGGGGTAAGGCTACTATTAACCATCTGCCTAAGAATGCTAAAGCGAGCGTGCATCCGGCGCTTATTAGTAACATCCTTGAGTTTTGGATATTCGGCGTCGATGTCGTTGCACATTTGGTCAGTTAGAACAAGTAAATCAAACTTTTGGATATTAAATGCGCTTTTAGTAATTGAGCCCTTGCGTTGAAAATAAGTGTATTTCGGCTCTGGCCCATAGGCTATTTTTGGACATTTGAGTATTAGCTTATAAGTGACACCAACATCTTCGTGGAGCTTACCAACTGGAAAACGGACATCCTTGAAAAGTTTAGTTTGATAAAGTTTAGAACAAGTCGAAACCATGAAGCCCTTCTCAAGTAGCATCCGCTCTAGGCACTCATCAGTTTTAAAGCAAGCTTCTTCTTGGCCTTTACCAAAGTTTTTTGGTTTGCCATGCTCATTTTTCTCATTATGGGCGCAAACTGCCAGTTTAGCATTGTGCTCTTTGGCGAGTTTAACTGTATATTCAATAAAATCTGGATCTATATAATCGTCCGAATCAACAAACGTCACGTACTCGCCCGTGCAAATATCAAGACCGCGATTTCTGGCGCTGCTCAACCCACCGTTTGGTTTATGGATGACGATAATACGATCATCTTTCTTTTGATATTCGTTGCACATTTTATCACTGCCGTCAGTAGAGCCGTCGTCGACTAGGACTATTTCTAGTTCTTTGTAAGTTTGGTTTAGGACTGACTCAACGCAAGTTTTGAGGTAGCGTTTAGTATTATAAACTGGAATAATGACCGAGACGAGTGGTTGCTTCATGTCTTTATTGTAGCATATATATTATATATGTAACCGAAGCTTAGCACCGAGGCACGATTTATGCCAATGCCAATAAATACGATAGAGACGAATTTTTTCTTGGGTTGAGGGATGTTTCCCCACCCATTTTTTAAGATTATTGTAGCAGGCCTTCCAATTGGACCATTTGGCACTTCCTTTACTAGCAATACTAGTTTCAGTTCCGGAGTTGTAGGTGTATAGTGGTTTTAAAATAAACCTTATTATTCCATCTGCGTGAGATAAATAGTCTAAAACAAACTTTGTATCCTCGCCATATGACATTTTAGCATCAAACTTAATATGGTGGTCTTTAATCACTTTAGCAATAAAAATCTTATTAAAAGCAGCGTACATCCGGCCATCGCTATAAAGTAAACGCATGATATAAGACTTAAAGCTTTCGTTCGCTTTTTGCGGCGCGAGTTCATTGGTGTGAACTATTTCAGTCATATTAGTTTTTACATGATGATATTTAAATCCAGTGACGGCTATAGCAGTGTTTGAAAGTTCGATAGTTTTGACCATTTCGGAAATAAAGTCGGGTGAAACTGTATCATCTGAATCAATAAAGAGAAGGTATTTGCCACTCGATTTTTTAATACCTAGGTTGCGAGCGCTGGATGGGCCAGAGTTGTCTTGATGGTATAGGTGAATTCTTTTATCAGTAAGCGTTTTTAAAACATTAAGGCTGTCGTCTTCTGAGCCATCATCGATGAGAATAATTTCGAGATTTTTATAGGTGTCTTTAATTAAGGACTGTGCCAGTTTAAGGGCAGCTTTGCCGGTATTAAAGACTGGAATAATAATAGACACAAGCGGTTGCATATGCGCTAATTATAACATTTTATGCTAAAATAGTTCATATGAGTATCCCTAAGGTCTTAAATAGACGAAACCGTATTTTATTGAAAGAACTAACTAAAACTGATTTTAAATTGCGCTACCAAGGTTCAGTGCTTGGTTATTTATGGGCGCTATTACGCCCTCTCATGATGTTTGCAATTCTTTATATAGTGTTTGCAAAACTGCTCAAGATTGGTGGTGACATTCCACATTACCCAGTTTATCTTTTAACTGGTACTACTCTTTGGAGCTTCTTCACTGAATGTACTAGCCAAGGGATTCAAGCAATTGTGATTCGTGGTGATCTTCTACGCAAGATTAGCTTTCCAAAATATATTGTGGTGGTTTCATCAACTTTAACTGCCGTAATTAATCTTTTAATAAATCTAGTTGTTATTATAATCTTTGCCCTGATCAATGGCGTTTCACCAAGTTGGTCTTGGTTGGTGGTACCAATCTTTATAGTTGAACTATACTGTCTTTCACTCGGTATCGCTTTTCTGCTTGGCGCTATCAACGTGAAATATCGCGATATCACGTCAATTTGGGATGTTTTGGTGCAAGCGTTATTCTATGCCGTGCCAATTATTTATCCAATTACGATGGTAGCAAGTTCGAGCGCACTAGCAGCAAAAGTTATTTTGCTTAACCCAATCGCTCAGGTGATTCAGGATGTTCGTTATTATTTGATTACAACTGAGTCAATGACGACTTGGAATTATATTAATGGATCAATGATAAAAATGATTCCGATTGCTCTTGTGGTGCTCGTTTTACTATGCGGTGCACTCTACTTTAGAAAGAAATCAAAGAAGTTTGCGGAGGAAGTGTAATGAGTGACGACGTGGCAATTAGAGTAACTAACCTTCATAAGAGCTTTAGGCTGCCAACAGAACGCGCTTGGGGATTGAAACAGGCAATCTTTAATCGTTTACGTGGAAAAAAGGGTTATACAGAACAGAAAGTTCTGAAGGGTATAAGTTTTGAAATTAAGAAGGGGCAGTTTGTTGGCATTGTTGGACGAAACGGATCTGGCAAATCTACTCTCCTTAAAACTCTTGCTGAAATCTATTTTCCTGAGAAAGGGTCTGTACAGATTAATGGCAATTTGGTGCCATTTATTGAACTCGGTGTAGGTTTTAATCCAGAATTAACTGGCCGTGAAAATGTGTATCTAAATGGAGCTCTACTTGGTTTTTCTAATGCCGAAATGGACAAAATGTATGATGAGATTGTAAAATTTGCCGAGCTAGAACCGTTTATGGATCAGAAACTGAAGAACTTTTCGTCTGGTATGCAGGTGCGTCTGGCCTTTTCAATTGCAATTCGTGCAAAAGGCGACATCCTACTGCTTGATGAGGTGCTAGCAGTTGGCGACGCGGCATTTCAACAAAAATGTAACGATTACTTTGCTTCCCTTCATGGCAATCAAACTGTGGTGCTAGTTACGCATGCGATGGAAAATGTTAGAAAGTTCTGCGATAGAGCGATTTTGCTTGATGACGGCAAGATAGCTATGGATGGTGATCCAAATAAAGTTGCCGACGCTTATAATAAAATACTTGGTATAAAGGGAAAATGAAAAAAATAACCATCTTTACGATGCAGCTAAAGACACCTGGCGGCATTGAACGTTTTGTCTCAACACTTTCAGAGATGTTTTCTAACGATTATGCTGTCGAGATTGTTGCAAACTATGGCAAAGCTTCCGACACGCTCGCTTTTCCGTTGCCAAAAAATGTTAAAGTTATCTTTTTAACTTCTAACCAGCCAAAAGAAATTTCGATGAAAAAGATCCTTCTTGGTTTGAAGTGGCACCGAATTCCGAAGGAATTAGTTCGCCGTAAGAAAATTGATTCTACAAGAGAAAAAGTGTTTAAAAATTTTTTGCAAACACTTAACACTGACTATATTATTACGGACCGCGCTGTTTTTAGTTCCCTAATCGGAAAGTATTATCACGGCAATGCAGTAAAAATTGCCACTGACCATAATTATCATCAAAATAACCCAGTTTATATTAAAGAATTAATCGAGTCTGTTAATGGCTTTAATCATCTTGTTGTTGCAACTGATGAACTAAAGGAATTTTATACTTCAAGGACCGCTGTCAAGTGTCACAAGATCAATAATCCTCTAGCTAACATTCCGGTAGAGAAAGCGGCATTAGACACAGATAATATTATCTCTGTTGGTCGTTTCGTTCCGGAAAAAGATTTCGAGACTTTGGTGGATGTTATGGCGATCGTTCACCGCAAATTACCACAAGCACATCTTACGATCATTGGCGATGGTATAACGTTTGATTATGTAAGTAGAAAGGTGAAGACCATGGGCCTTGAAGACGTTATTTCTTTACCTGGCTTTATGACTCAGGATAAAATTGCCGAATACTATTACAATAGTTCGCTCTTCGTTTTGACTTCAAGGACCGAAGCTTTTGGCCTTGTTTTAACTGAAGCGATGAGCTATGGACTGCCATGTATCGCTTTTAGTCGAGCCTCTGGCGCTCGTGCACAAATTAATTCTAGAAATGGTTATTTAATTAAAGAGGATGATATTTTTGAAATGGCGGATAAAATTATCTTCGCTCTTAATAATAAGGAAAAATTGAAGACTGTCCAAGGGGTAATTAACCAAGATATTAATAATTATAGCCAAGGCTCCGTAAGGCAAGCGTGGGATAAAATCCTAGCCTAGTGTGATATAATCTTTTCAGATGAAAAAAAAGCGAGGATTTAAAAAAACAGAGAATTATATTTTTTTAGCAGCAATTGTTGTAATTTTTCTTTTTGGATTGCTCACTCTCATCAAGACTGAAAAAACTATATCAAAAACTGAAAATCGCACGCTTACGACTTTTCCTCATTTCACGATTAAGTCTTTTATAGACGGGAGTTTTCAGGATAATTTTGAGAGTGCTTTATCTGACCAGTTTATTGGTAGTGAAAGAATTCGCGTTCTTTATGCTAAGCTCATTGGTAATATTCCGTCTTTTTCCTTAGGTGAATCAGTCTGCCAGAACCATTATTTAGAGCTTGTAAACTCGGTTGATCGTCGCCGTGGCACTTTTAATTGTGAGGACTACATCGTCTATTACCCAGAACCACTCACAGACGAACAAACCGGTATCGTGGCAAATAATCTTCAAATCTATAATCATATTAATAAGTTAACTGACGCCTATTATTATTTTGTTAATGATTCTTCAGTTTATAACTTTGAAACAAATCAAAAGGTAGTTGATTATGATGATATTTTGAAACAAAACCTTACTGGTAATTATCATCTAGCTTCACTTAATTTTGATAATTATGCAGCTTATAAGCCGTATTTTTATAAAACTGATCACCATTGGAATAATTTTGGCTCTTATCAGGGTTATCTAGCAATTCATAAACTCTTAAACTTGAGTGACCAGCCATTGGAGCCTACAAGCGAACAAAGCAACCATGAGGCTTTCTTTGGCTCGCATGCCAGAAATACCAACAACTATGACTATCAGGAAGAGTTTAATTATTACACCTTTAATCTGCCGCCTCATTCAACGGTTATTAACGGGCTGCCGGCTACTTATGGGCACTATAGTGATTATATCAATCATAATTATGTATCTGAGGACGTCGAAAACACCTATGCATTCTTTTATGGTCCTGACGAAGGTGAGATTATCTATGATTTTAGACAAAGCCAAAAGGATAACCTATTAATAATATCTAACTCCTATAGCAACGCCGTTAATGAGTTAATTGCTTCGCATTATAATAAAACCTTTATTATTGATCTTCGTCGATATAAGACTATCTTTGGGCAAGATTTTAAGCTAGAAGAATATCTTGAAAAAAACCACATTAATAAGACACTACTCCTGATTAGCCCGACGTTTATCCGTGACACTTCAACACATCAAGGATTGGAGCCGTAATGCTATTTAGTAGTCTGACTTTTCTTTTTGTATTTCTACCGCTCACAATAGCGTTATATTTTATCGTAAAAGATAAGTATAAAAACTTCATTCTTTTGATTGCTTCGCTGATTTTCTATGCGTGGGGCGAGCCAAAATATATAGTTTTAATGTTACTTTCTATCATTATTAATTATTTTCTTGCTATTGCTATTGATAAATCTAAAACCAGCAAAAGAAAACTATTATTAATTATTACAGTGCTAGTAAATCTTGGTGCACTCTTTGTTTTTAAGTATCTTGATTTTGCAATTGTTAATTTCAATTTCCTGTTTAAGACTAATCTTAGCTGCCGCCATCTGATACTTCCGATTGGAATTAGTTTTTACACCTTCCAGATTTTGTCATATGTGATTGATGTTTACCGTAAAAAGGTCGCTGTCCAGAAAAATATTTTTACACTTGGGACTTATATTGCCCTCTTTCCGCAGCTAATTGCTGGGCCAATTGTACGCTATTCGGATGTTAAAAAACAACTCGTCTCGCGCAAGCATTCGCTGGAGAAGTTTTGTGATGGATTTCGTCGTTTTATTTTAGGCTTTATAAAAAAGGTTTTGATTGCTAATAACGTGGCAATTATTGCAGATAGCGTCTTTAATGCTCCGTCTGAGGTGGCACTTACGCCGGTGGTTATCATTGTTGCTTTAATCGCTTATACTTTGCAAATATACTATGATTTTTCTGGTTATAGCGATATGGCTATAGGGTTAGGAAAAATATTTGGTTTTGACTTTATCGAAAACTTTAATTATCCATATTCCGCTACAAGTATTACGGATTTTTGGAAGCGTTGGCATATTTCACTGACGACTTGGTTTAAGGATTATTTATACATACCTCTAGGCGGTAACCGTTGTCCAAAAATAAAATGGATCAGAAATTTTTTGGTAGTTTGGCTTCTGACTGGGTTATGGCATGGTGCAAGTTGGAATTTTATTCTTTGGGGAGTGTTTTATGCCATTATTCTCTTAACGGAAAAACAGTTTCTACATAAATATATCGAAAAACTGCCTCGTTTTTTGGCTTGGCTGTTAATGTTCACTGTGGTTAATATCGGCTGGCTCATCTTCCGAGTTGAAAATATGGGTGACTTACGGCTGATAATTACTTCTTTCTTTAGCCCGACCGGAACTCTTTCTGGCTTTATTAGTAATAATTTCTCGATTGTCCCTTATTACATCTTTGTCATCATAGGTCTAATATTTATGTTTCCGATTTCGAAGAAGATTGTGAGTAAACTTTTGTCTTACCATTATGGTAGATTAGCCTTAGATATTATTCTTTGTCTCCTATTTGTGCTTTGTATTTTTGCTCTAATTAACTCTTCCTATAACCCGTTTATCTATTTCCGTTTCTAGTTGTTTCACTCTTAATATGATATAATTACTGTCATGAAAAGGGATTTGTTTAAAGATAAAGTTTTACTAATTACTGGGGGTACTGGTTCATTTGGTAACAAGGTACTTGATCGTTTTCTTGAGGATGATATAGAGCTAAAAGAAATTCGTATTTTCTCTCGTGATGAGAAAAAACAAGAGGATATGCG
>JAFROU010000071.1 GCA_017429465.1 Candidatus Saccharimonadota bacterium | reverse complement strand
GCTTTGTGAAGAATATATTTTTGGAGGATAAAGGTAGTTAGACTGGAAAGAAAGTAATAGAAGACGATAGCTCCCTGAAGTCTAATTGTAATAAGCAGCATCATAAGTGGCATCATTACGGCCATCTGACCAGACATAGAAGCGCTAATGTCAGACTGGTCTGGTTCTTTACCTTCGGCGGCCTCTTTCATTAATTCGCGGAATTTTTTCTTCTTTTCAGATTTACCAGATGATGTTTGTTGCTTAGTGGCAAGATATTGGAGTAATGCTGCGCCTAGAGCACAGAATAAGATAAATACGGCGCTAAATGAATTAAATCCGGCAGTAACATCTAAATCAACTAGGCCAAAGAGCTGTGGGTGAAAATCATAGGTGTTGTTTTCGGTGTCGGCAAGATAATTGTTTTGAAGCTCAATCACTTCTTTAACACGATCAAATTGTACAAAACTATAGGCACGAAGTGAGAGATTATCATCTACTCTTGGCGCTGCAACAACACGAATAGCGGTAAACAGAGCGATGAAGATTGGCAATTGAATAAAGAGTGATAAAAAGGAGCGGAATGGTTTAATATTATATTTTTTATAAAGATCCATCATCTGGAGAGACTCGAGTTGACGGTTACCACCACAGTTCTTTTTAATTTGAGCTAATTCTGGTTGGATTTTTCTCATCTGTTTAGTCTGATAGAGCTGTTTTTTGGTCATTGGCCACATGCAGACCTTAACTAAGACAGTAAATAGAATGATTGCGAGACCAAAATCTCCTACTAAACTATAAATAATAAAGAATACGTTAGTAATAGGGCGGACAATCACCATATCAATCAGATTAAATGGTCCACCAACAAAAAACATTGCTATGATTGCTGCAATTACTAAAGCAGTAATTATATACCTCTTTATACTCATATAAGAGTAATTATATCATACTTTCTTGTAATAGTTGAGAGATAAGAGAGGAGAGTTCCTCAAATGGCATTGTTAATAAATCTTTGCTATAAACAATAAAAATAAAATCAGTTTTAGCTGGAAATTGTTCACGGTGTAATCTTATAATCTCATAAACACGACGGCGAATTCTATTACGACCGACGGCAGATTTTAATACCTTTTTAGATATAACAACACCAAAGCGTTGAAAACCACGCTCGTTTGGAGCGTAGATGAGCGAGAGTTTTGGAGTACGGACTGTCTTCCCTTTTTGATAGGTATATTTAACTCCGCCACGGGAATGAAAACGATATTTTTTGGATAACATTAGTTATATTATATCAGATAACAAAAAACTCGAGGTAGATTCCTCGAGTTAAATGTTTTAGGCAGTGAGGCGTGCGCGACCTTTTATGCGGCGGCGTTTAAGAACTTGGCGACCGTTTTTGGTAGCATTACGCTTCATAAAGCCATGTTCAACTTTGCGTTGGCGCTTATGTGGCTGATATGTGCGTTTTGGCATAATGGATCCTATTTTTTAATTATTTGCAAATATTTGTTATAGTATAGCACAGATTTCCACAATTTTAAAGAAGTTTTCCACACAGTTTTTAGGTAGATGGTAGAATTTGTGGAAAAAATATCCCCTGTTAATTGTTTATATATCAAAAAATAAAAATTACAGGATAAAAACTGTGGAAAAGTTTTTTCCTTTTGATATAATAAGGTTAATATCAAGTGGGGGAGGAGGTTACAGATAAATGTTTGACGTTTGGAAAAACGTGCTTGCTGAGATTGAACAAAATGTTTCTAATAGCGTCTTTTCTACGTTTTTCAAAGATTCTTCATTAGTATCCGTTAATAATGGAACAGTGGTAATTGGCGTCAATAACTTTATAAAACAAAAACAATTTAATGGTAAGTACAAGTCTATTATTATTAAAGCTCTTGAAGATAATGATATAGAGGTAAAAGAATATATCTGTAATATAATTTCTGATTATAAACCGACAGTAAAGGCAAGAGAAACTACTTCTAGAACGCCAGTTATTAATACTCCAAAAAAAATCAGTGATATTAAGTCTGTTGTTAATAATAACGATGGCCTAAATAGCCGTTATACAATGGAAAACTTTGTGGTTGGATCTAATAATGATTTAGCCGTAAGCGAAGCTAAATATATTATTGAAAACCCTGGTACTAAATATAATCCGTTTTTCTTATATGGTGGTCCAGGTCTTGGTAAAACTCACTTAGTGCAAGCAATTGGCAATGCAATTAAGACTAAATATCCTAAATTAAAGGTATTATATGTTACTACTAATCAGTTTTATTCTGAGTTTATTAGTTTGATTAGAGCTGGTAAGGGTGATGATTTTTCTAAAAAATACCGTAATATAGATGTATTAATAATTGATGACTTTCAGTTTATTGTAGGTAAGGCACAGAGTCAGGATCAATTTTTTAATATCTTTAATGATATGTATAATCTTAATAAGCAGATAATAGTAACGAGCGATCGCCTACCTAGTGAGATTAAAACCTTAGATGAACGTCTTGCTTCTAGATTAACTTGGGCTGGAGCAATCGATCTTCAGATGCCAAACTTTGAAGATAAGTGTGCCATTCTTAGATCTAAGGCTGATTATAACGGTAATGAAATTGAAGATGAGGCTATTGAATACATTGCAGAAAATGTAAAAACAAATATTCGAGATCTTGAAGGTGAACTTAGTAAAATTATTGCTCTTTCTGATCTTCGCGGTCTATCACCACTTGAATTAATAAATGAAGGATATGCTACTCCTAGAGCACACGGTTCACGCTCTATTTCAGCTAAACAAATAATTGATAAGGTGGCAAAACATTATCAATTATCGGTTAAGGAGATGTGTAGTAAGAGTCGCGTTTCTAATATTAAAACTGCTAGACAGGTTGCTATGTATCTTCTTCGTGAAGAATTAAATATGAGTTTTCCAAAAATTGCGGTAGAAATTGGGGTAAAGGATCATACTACTGTAATGCACGGAATTAAAAAAATTGAAAATGATTTAAAACTTAATTTTGGTTTACGTGAACAAATTGATACAATTCGAGGTAAAATATATGGTTAAAGTGGAAAACTGGTGGAAAACCATGTTAATAAACCTGTGTAAGATAGGTGAAAAACTATTCACACTTTTGACATTATCTAAAAATGTGTTAAAAAAGTCGTGGAAAAATGTTCTTTTACACCAACTTTTTCAATATAAGTCACACAATTTTACACAACATAGTTTTTATACTTTTAATCTGTTGAAAAGTGAGTTATACACGTTTTACACATAGCTTATTATTACTATTACTAAAATATTATTAGAAAGGAGTAAAAATGGAAATTGAAATATTACAAGAAAAACTAGCAAAAGCTTTGAATATTGTTTCTCGTATTGCAGTAGGTAGATCTACTTTGCCAATTCTTAATAATGTATTAATAAGAGTTGATAGTAAAAAAGTATCTCTAACTACCACTAATTTAGATATGGCTGTAGTTAATTATTTACCAGTAATTAAGGCTAAAGATGGTGTTATGACGGTACCAGCTAGATTATTAGCGGAGTTTATTAGTAATTTGCCAAAGGGTGAAAAGGTTAAAATTACTACAAAAGGTACTAAGGTTACTATTGCGGCCGGTAAATATAGTTCAACAATCAATGGATCTTCGGCAGATGATTTTCCAGAACTTCCTGATATAGACAAAAAGGCAGTTTCCTTTAAGATGAGTGTGGATGAATTTAAGGCTGGTATTAATCAGGTGATGATTGCTAGTTCTAACGATTTAACTCGTCCAGCTTTAACTGGTGTTTATTTTAATACATTCGAAGGTGCACTTTATATTGCGGCAACAGATGGCTATAGATTAGCAGAACGTAAATTTATAGATAAGGTTAATAGTGAAGTGATGGCAATTGTACCAGCTTCTTCTCTTCAAGAAGTAATGCGTTCTATTAGTGATGATGTTGAAGAGGTAGAAATCCTATTTGATGAAACACAGGCTAGGTTTAGAATTGGTGAAACTGAAATAACTTCTAAATTAATTGATGGTTCGTTCCCTGATTACCGTCAGTTAATTCCTAAAAACAATGATATAAAAGTAAAAGTTAGTCGTGATGAGCTTACTAGGGTAACTAAATTAGCAGCGCTATTTGCTCGTGAAGTGGGTGGATCGATAGTTTGTGAGAGTAAGTCAGGTGATAAGGTATTTTCGGTTTCATCTGTAGCTAATGAGTTTGGTGAGAATGATTCAATTATTGATGCTGATGTAGATAAGGATGGTAAAGTTACACTTAATTCTAGATTTCTAATTGACGCTTTAAATGTTCTTGATGAAAATCAAATTATATTTGAATTTTCAAATAAATTAGATCCAGTATTATTAAAAAATGAAAAAGGCAAAAACTATACTCATATTATTATGCCTTTAAAGGGCTAAATGATTATTAAATCCGTAAAACTCAGCAATTTTAGAAGTCATACGACTTATAAGTTGGATTGTAATAAAAAAACCTCTTTAATAATTGGTGAAAATGGGTGTGGAAAGACTTCAATATTAGAGGCAATTTATATTGCTATGAGAGGAAAATCTTTTCGAGCGGTGGATCGAGAAATTTTAAAGTGGAATGAGGAGTTTTATCGTATTGAGCTAGATTATAAAAATGGTGAAAAAACAGTTGTTACCTATGATGGTAACAATAAAAAGTTTGAGGTGGGCGATAAAAAGTTTAGTAGACTTCCAAAGAAATATCGTTATCCAATAGTTTTGTTTGAACCAGATGATCTTAATTTAGTTGGTTCAAGCCCGAGTCATAAGAGAGATTATTTTGACCGCGTTTTAACGCAATTTAGTGAAGAATATAATAATTGTCTGCTTAAATATAATAAGGCCCTTAAACAACGAAATGAGCTGCTTAAAAGCGATTTTTTAAGTAGTGATATGGTTTTTTCGTGGAATATATTATTGGCTAAATATGGTTGTGAAATTTCAAAGCAGCGTAGTAAGTTTATTGATGAAATAAATAAAAGAATTACAGATGTATATCGTTCAATTGCTGATAATGAGGATGAAGTTAATATTATATACCAATCTCAGGTTAGTAATGTTGGTGAGAGCGAATATTTAAAGAAAATTGATATAGATTTTGAGCGTGATAAAATAATTGGTCATACTGGATTTGGTATACATCGTGATGACTACATTTTTGAATTTAATCAGAAGAAGGCTGATGGCTCTGCTTCTAGGGGTGAGGTTAGATCAATTGTACTGGCATTAAAATTTATTGAAGCAAATCTTATATTTAATAAATTAAATAAGAGACCAGTAGTATTACTTGATGATGTTTTTTCGGAATTAGATGATAATCGACAAAAATGTTTAGTTAAGAATTTTAAAGATAATCAAGTAATTATTACTAGTACAAAAGAGATTTAGAGACCATTAACTGTTTTCAATATATCTTCGGAAACATCTGGGGCATTTTTTGTAGTAATGATTGGTTGAGGAGCAGATATTAATTTCCAACCGTTACCACTCTTTTTTAGAAGTACTTTATAGCTAACTAGATTATAGTGGCTGGCATTACCGGTAGTGGCAGTCGCATAATAATAATTTTTATTATCTAAGTATCCACCTGCTTTAAATGAATGTTCTTTTGATACCCCGCTGTATCCAGTAGTGAGAAAAGTTAGTGGATCTGAACTACTATTAGATTTAAAATTATTTAGAAATGGGTTAGTAAACTTTTTGTATTGAATTTCATATTTTAGAAGATCACCTTCTTTATTAAAAGAGATTAATTTAGAAATAGCATTATTGAGATAGGTTTCTGTGGCATTAACGGAAATAATAATATTGTTATCTTGAATAACGTAACCGAGAGAAAACAAGGTGTTTTTAAAAGGCAAATTTTTGATAATTGGCCAATTATTTCGGTCTTCAATTCCTTGTTTAATTAGTTCATTTGCATAATATTCTTCTATGGATTTATAGTCACGAGTATTCTTATTATAAGTATCCTCCCCTTCTTTTGTATTCGGAACTAGAGATCCATAAAGGGTAGTGGCTTCGTTAATAGTTACGGTTTGGGTAATAGTTTCAAAACCATCTAGAGAAGCAGTTAATTCATATTCCCCTGGTTTAATATAATTTACGTCATTATTTTTAAGGGTTTTATCACCGAGTTTAACTGTGGAAGAAAAAGGAGCATATTTAATAGTTACTTCGACGGTCCCATGGCGTGGAATAGTTTTAATAAGATAGATAATAGTTACGGTAATAAAGACTAAAGCAAAGAAAGCAATAATGGCTATAATGCCTTTTTTGTTAATTGTTTTATTCTCCACTGCTTCCTCCTTTACGATACCAACGAATATTATCACCACTCAGCCTTTCATATCCAGACATTGGGGCTCGACCGCCACTTCCATCACTACTATATGATGCGGAAGCAATTTGGGTTTCAAAACCTTCAACTGTACCAATAAATAGATAAGTGTGTTCAGAGGCATAGAGTGGACCACCAGAAAAAGCAACGTCACCAATCTGAAGTGTACTAGTATCCATTGCTGAACCATTAGGATTGAGTAGTGTCCAGCCATGATCAGCAGCCCATCTCTCTTGACCATGGGTGTTGCTATTGCCATTATTATATTCTGGTTCAAAGCCACTGTCTTGTAGAATAGTGGTAACAAAGCCACCACAGTCAATACCTGCTACTCCTCTAACGCTACCACCGACATATTTTCCTTCAGATTGGCGCCTCGAGACAGCTTCGGCATAATCTGGCATACGTTCTAGATATTGTGCTTCGTGATAGGTTGGCCAGACATAACCATGTAATAATCCTTCTAATCCTGAAGCATTAGTACAGCCTCCGCTGCCACCCTCAATAGTTTTACCGGCAAACATATCATAATAGTTTTGTGCATCGGTAGCACGTTCTGGGTGAGCTGAAATATATGGGTTTCGTGGTATTTCTACATGTTCGAGGAAGAAGGCAGCTGCATCATAGACTGACGTAGTAGACAAAAATCCAGAATATGAAGGAGTATTAGTAAGCTCGTCACGAAGAAATTGTAACTCGATAGAAAGGAGAGCGTTAGTAGCATCATCACCAGCGGCTTCAAGGAAGGCAGAACCAACTAAACCACCATAGGTTTCCTTTTGTTCAAGATAAGTAAGCAAATTAGAATCCACTGATTCAATTGCGGCAATCATATTAGTGCGGCGACCGAATGACCACTGAATTAATCCTACACCATATGAAATAGAAGTATCACTCGTGATGGTGCTCCAAGGAAGATGTTGATTTAAAAATGATGTTTCATGGCGAGCTGGACTAAAACCAGATTCGTGTTGCATGTTGCCCATAACACCGGCGGCTTGCTCTTCAGTTAAGAAACTAGTAAGGCCAGACCATATTTTTTCTTCAATAGTTGTACCGCTAATAACGATTTCACCGCTGCCAAAACAGCCTGCACCTGATCCTTCTGGATCATAGAAGATAATATTATTTTGAGCGTACATTTCGTATAAGGCGGAATCTCTTTTAAGGGCAAAAACTGGATTACTGACAACGATGGAAAGACAAACTATAGAAATTATAAGAGTTTTTATACGCCTCATATAATATTATTATAGCATAACTATTTTAATGGCGTGATAGGCTTCTGTTCATAAAGAATTTGATAATCATCTAATGAGTAGCCTTTATTTTCAATCTGTTTAATGGCATTTTCGTAGTTGCCACCAGTGACGTCGGTAATTTTAATACAAAAATCGGTTTTACAGCCGTCAAATTGCCCTCCATCAATGCGATATTCAGTATAGTTCCACTCTTTGTCATAATTAGCATAGACTATTGGTAAAACAGTAGAAACCGGATACTTTTTACGATATTGTTCGCTTTTATAATCGGCTTCCGTGTCACCAATTTTGCTGAGAATTTTGGCGTCTTCGGCGTGTTCAAGATACCAGTCATAACCGCCACCTTCTTCTAACAAATAAACATATAATTTAGTAACTTGGTGCTCATTAAGAACAAAATTGACAGTTTTAGTGGTAAAACCGGCTTTGCTAATTGTAGCAACCATATTTCCTGGCTCAAGCTTATAGGTGCCATTTTGGTAATCTTTATCATTGATAACGATTCTGGCAGAGGTTGGAGCAACGAGTATTTCAAGAGTGGCGGATTTTCTGGTGGCAAATAATAGACCGCTTGCGACGAGAATGATTAATACTATTAAAATTGCGAAGGTTAACGGGCGATGAGTTTGAAAAAATTTTAATATTTTCATTGTTTTCTCCTAAAAATGCGATATCTACTGTCGGCATAGTATGGAATAGCGTGGTCACCAGTGCGCCCACCATAAGAAGCGGAGGCGATAGCACCAGACCCATCTTCTAGCACGACATACATTTCAACGTGGCCTTCATGAACACGAATGTCACCACCTTGGAGATTAGAAGAATTACCAATGTTTGGTATTTCGTCATAAAGGTCTGGGTGCGTAGCAAAGTAGTTTAGCATATTGGCAGCACCACAACAAAAGACGTCTGGATCAGCTCCAGAGAAGCGAAGAACTGTTGCGACAAAGGCGTCACAGCTTGCGCCGATGCGCGCATATTGATCTGGGTAAGTGGATAGGCCGACTGCTTCAAGAGCTGCTTTATATTCCGGTTTTGGATCATAAAGACTATGTGTACGATCTGGCCAAGATAGAGCGATGGCAGTGGCATTAATGTCTCCGTTGCCAGCGCCAGCCATACACATGTCGGTAGCTACGCCGCCACCTTCACCAGAACCGCCTTCGCCATTAGCGTTAGCATTAGCATTGGCAATCATTTGAGGATATTTTTTAGCTAGTTCGGCAGATGAATCCCAACCTTTTTCTTTACTACGATTTTCGATGGCGGCAATGAGTGAACTTAGCTTAGAGACGTAGTTAGGATCAGTGGCATAACCAGCGTTTTTTATGGCTTGAGCATAACCATATGGATCGGTAGGATAATTAAAAGCGCCATGGTTGCGATAGGTTGGGGTATTTTTAATATTTTCGTAGTAACCACGCCAGCCTTCTTCTGGAGTGGCATAAGAAAAAGCATTGTTTGGGTTACTATCAAAAGCACCAATACCAAAGAAATTATTACGTTCCCTAGCAAAATTGCTGGTACCGGCGGCACTTTCGAGAATACCTTGAGCCATGACAGTTTCCCAAGGAATACCATATTCAATACTAAGAGCGACGGCAATATCGTGATAAGTATCGACAAAGGCGGACTGGAGGTCTGATAATCCAGCGGTTGGGTTGCCATCATAGGCGCCAGTGCCATAGGTGCAAGATAATGCTCCCTCTGGGTTGTAATAATATATATTATTAGTAGAATAGAACTCGAGAAGATCTTTAGAGAGTGCAAAAGACGGAGCGGAGATAAAGAAGCTTAGGATAATAGCAAAACTGATTTTTAAACGTTTCATACTGCGTAGCTCCTATTTCTAATATCGTTATAAATAACTAGAGCTGGTTTTAAATAGTATTCATCAATAATGTCTTGGCCAAGTAAAATAGCGGTTTCCTTTTGTGGTTGTTTTTCAATAAAACTATAAAGATTGTTGTAATCATAATTTGCAAGATAGTTTACATAATTAATATATGCAATTACAAACTCTGCATCTTCTTTAGTAATACCAGAAATGCGAGCTAGATAGCCGGAATCGGAGTTATCGACTGGATGGGCAGCGAAATAATCGTTAGTAAATTTATTAACTGGATTATAGTTAGTGTGTTTAAACATAGTCAGCTCTGCGGTATTAGTATTATCTTCATCAAAATAGCCGAGCTGTTCAAGGGCGCGAGAAATTGAAACGTAGCGTTGAGCATATTTGAAGGTATTCCAATAAGCGTTTGAGGATGAGTTAACAAAGACACTACCAGTAGCAAAACCAATTTGGTTTTGTTCCTTTAATTCTTTTTCATAATTATTTGTGCCACTGGTGGAAAAGAGTGAAGAAAAGAGATTTTTGAAAAAGCTGGTAATCTTTTGATACCATTTTTTCTCACTTTCGGTATTTTTATTAAGGGCGTTAAGAATATTAGCGTCTTTAACGCCGATTGGCGATTCGCGACCATTATTATAGAGAATAAACTTAGCAAGATCGGAGTTTTCTTTTGGCGTGCCATCAGCATTTGTGTTATTGTTCACGAAAGATTGGAATCCAGAGTCATTTAAGGCGTTGTCAATTGTAGAGGTATCAAAAGTGATAATGGAATTACAATAGACGTCTCCTTTAGCATTGATACCAGTAAGAGCAGAACATTCGCCATAAGTGGTTTGATAACTTGAGTCTTCGCCTAGAGCAAAGGCGCTTGGCAGTGAATTGTTAGTTAGAGATAATAGTGACGAGAAAAAGTGTAGAGGGCTAGAAGTTGCAATTGGTAGTAGGCTGGTGACAATGCTACCAAGAAAAGTATTTTTAGAGTTAACGTCAAATGGACTACGGGTTGCACGGTCTGCAGCAGCATCGAGTGCGAGGACGTTAGCGGTGACGCGATTATAAGCGGTGACAGCATTAGCATCACCAACAGTACCGCCTTGAGCGGAACGAGCCAGGTATGAATTAGCCGCAGAAGCGCCTTTAACGTAAAAGTTGCCAGCTACAATGCCGGAATAGTCGGCGGCATTAGAAAACAGAACAGATTTAGAAAGTGACGGTGTAATAAGAGCTATAATACTTTCTGCAGCAAAAGCGGTAGCACTTTGGATTTTACCAATAAAGAGTGAGGTGAAGTCGCTAATAAAAGATTGTAAGGTGATTTTTACGGACATTAAAGTATTAGAAATCGCAGAAATGGCTGATTGTGTAGTGTGAGCTCCAGTTGTGCCGTTAAGTTTATTATCGGCGATATTAAGAATACGTTCAGAAGAAAAGTCGGCCGACTTTTCATTAGTGAATTTTTCGCCAGCAAGGATAGCGGCCAGAGCATCAGCCTCAATTGGAGCACCCTTTAAGGTTATTTCTTCGCCCTCTGTATTAATAGTTGTGGTGGTGGTTGGAGTGGTAAGCCAGTTTAAGACTTGATTAATGGCGGAATTATTTCCCTCTCCTGCCTTCATCTTGCTGATATTTTCTTCGTTAGCAAGGAAAAATTGCATTGATTGGTAAGTCTCGTTAGCGCCAACGGCGTTAGAAAGCAGCGCGGCAGTGTTATAAGTTGCTTCACTACTCGAGGTAGCAGTGGCACGATTTTTAACGGCGTTAATGTATTCTTCGACGGCGTTTCCGGTGGCGGCATTATTTGCTTCTTTTTCGCAATAGCAAATGCCGTTCAAAATAAACCATTCACGGCCAGCGGCATATTTTTGGCAGGAACACTGGAAATTATGATAACAAGGGCTTTTTGGATTATTGTATGGGTCTGAAGCGTAGACCTCGTCAGTAGCATCTACCACGGTGTTAGCGCTGGAGTTGCTCTTTTTTTCAAAGATCTCTGACATTGTGGAGTTGTAACTTTCGCGATCAGTTTCTTCATCACCAGAAACTTCGAAGTCTTTAAAAACGTTACGAGTGATATTTAGACCAGAATAAAAATTTTCGGCGGACTCATCATAAAAATTCATTGCGCGGCCGTAGGTAGCTTCAGAAAAAGCGGAGCGAAGTTTGAGATTGGAATCTAGACTATCAATTAAATCGGCTGGAGTGATTAATTGGTTCTCAAATTGGAGAACAAGACTATTGTCGGCTGGAGCGTTGGTAGAGGCCAGATTGACGGTGCTGTTATCATGTAGACCAGCAATGAAATTCCCTTCCTTATTAAGATAACCAACAGTGATGCCAGCTTTTCCAAGTCTTTCAGCAAAACTACTTGGTAGGCTACCACTGGACAAAAGAAACTTTGTTAGCATTTTCTTTACTAGTGAATTATCAGCAAATTGTACGTCGGTGGCTTCGGTGATTAAAGAATCTAGGTGAATTGGCAGAAGTGACATCGAGCTTAATATGAGAGCGCCCCCACCAATTAAAATAGTTAGAACGATAGCCAGTGGTGCAATGACTTTAAGTTTACTCTTTTTCTTTTTGCGTTGAGTGCCAGTGCCAGTATAAAGAATCTGCTCGCTGGCGCCAGACGCAGCCGCGTTTTCATAACCTCTTAAAGATGTTTGAGCGGGAGACATATTATATATATTATATCACAGGGGTGATATTATGGTTTCTTATTGGCAGCGTTTGGATTAGTGGTAATGAGTGATTCTTCAGTTTGGGAAGCAATGATTTGGATGACAACATGGTTTTGGCCGGCAAAGAAGAGGCCTTGTCCGACTGGGAAGCTAGAAAGGCGGTTTTTTTCTTCGGTTGTGAGTTTGAAGACATCAGATAGAACATCTACTGCAGAAGCAGATTGTTTTAGAAGAAGTTGCATAGAAGAGTTAGCCACGATAGCACGCCCCATTTTACTGCCCATAAAGTCCTCAACGTCCTGAGTAATAGTAGTGAGGCCAAGGTAATACTTACGAGCACGCTTAGCAAGACTAAAGAGGAAGCTGGCAGAGTCGTCATATTTCATAAGTTGCCAGGCCTCATCCACAATAAGAAGACGTTTCTTTTGTTGTGCGCGTACAACATTCCAAATATGGGAAAGGACAATGTACATAGCTACTGGACGGAGTTCGTCTTCAAGGTCGCGAATATTAAATACAACCATTTGATTATTTATATCAACGTTGGATTGCTGCGAGAAGATGCCAGCAAAAGTACCAGTAGTATATTTGCGGAGACGTTGGGCAAGTTGCGGGCCAGTTCCCTCCATGTGTTCCAATGTATCATAAAGATTAGCAATGGTCGGTGGAGTGGATTGGTGAGTTAACGGATCGGAAGTAATGCCGGCACGAGCATAAGTATCGATTAAGGCTTGGTCAAGGTCGGCTTCCTCATTTGGAGATAGAGTTGAAGCGCCGCCACCTTGAGCAGAGCCGAGCATGAGACGAAAGAGACCGTGGAGAGTCACAAGGTTAGCACGGAGAGCGTCATTAGCGTCTTCACTATCGATGACTTTTGGTAGATCAAACGGATTAATACGGACATCGGAGTTGAGGGAGAGACGGATATAGGAGCCACCGACGGCGTCACAAAGCTTTTGATACTCATTTTCTGGGTCGATAATGATTATTTCGGCACCAACCATCATGGAGCGAAGTGCCTCTAGCTTAACGGTGAAAGATTTACCTGCACCAGATTTAGCGAAGACCACCATGTTGGCATTTTCAAGTGTGAAACGATCGAAAATGACGAGGCCATTATTGTGCATATTAATGCCATAAAGAATACCTTTTTCCTGTGAAAGATCGGCAGAAGTAAATGGAAAGCTGGTGGAAATAGCACCAGTGTTCATATTGCGGCGGATTTGAAGCTGATCGGAACACTGTGGCATTGTACTATTCATGCCCTGTTCTTGTTGAGAACTAGCAACTTTTGAAAAGACCATTTGTTGGCCAAACATAGTTTCAACTTTTTGTTGAACAAATTTTAATTCATCAAGTGAATCGGCCCAAAGTGTAACATAAAGGCTGAAGCGGAAGAATTTTTCGGCACCGACTTGAAGTTGATCGCGAAGTTCTTCGGCGTCGGTAATGGCGGCTTCAAGTTCTGGATCACGAACTTTACCTTTTTCTGAGTTAACGTTCATGGAGGCTTCGAGCTGGGTGACCTTTTTCTTTAGGTTTTTCATGACAACGGTAGTATCAACAGGATAAATATACATAGAAATATCTAGCACTTCGTCAATGTTGATAAGCGGAGAAAGCCAACCAGTATAGAGTGAACGTGGATAACCGTAAATATAAAGAGTACGGCCGTATTTGGTGCCAAGACGGAAATAATCGGAGTGAATTTCGATTGATGATGGGGAAATGAGGTCGCGGAGGGTAGTGATACCTTGTTCAAAGGCAAACTGGACTTCAGCATCTTCGACGGCTTGAGATTGCATAGCAATCTGAGAAGCAGACATCGCTTGCGGTTGAGGTTGTTTATTGTTGAACATTTTCGTTAACCCCTTTCTTTACATAAGTTGTGGCTAGCTTTGAAAAATCGACTAACGGTTCACGGACAGCAGTATCTGGGTTGTTGAAGTTATAGTAGAGTTGACTTAATTCCTTAGTGTTAAGGCGAACGGAATGAATACTCATTTGAAATAGACCGTTAATGACGTTATCGACGCGGTTATTAATTTCGGTAACAGCTTTATTATATGTAGTACGATCAATACGGGTAACTTCTGGTGCTTTGGCTTTGCTAAAGGATTTGAAGAAGTTTTTAGTTTGGTCAATAACTTTTTCGGCATCCGGTGAAGTGTAGTACGGAATAACAATGAAGAATGATTTATCCATAATGTTGGCTTCCTGCGAGAGAATATCAATGAAGTTGATGTAATCATCCATTAGAACGCCCAGAAGCATGTTTTCATTTTTACGGCGGATATCCGTTAGACGGGTAAGATAAGGACCAATATCAACACGTTGAGAACGGATAAGAATTTGAGTAGTAAAAGTGAGAGAGTTGAGAAAGTTTTGGTAAGAATATTCAACGCCCTCACGTTCCGACTCGGACATAAGGTCGAAGTTGATAGACTCGCAAGCAATCACGGCGCGAAATGAACCGTCTTTCATAATAACAAGACCATCGCGAATTTCGGAAATGAGGAGCGTACTCTGAGTAGAAATCGGGTTTTCTTGTTGTTGGCTAATGGCTTGAGCAGCTGGAATAGCGCTACCAGCGCTGGCCATCGGGTTGGCAGTAGGAGCGGACGCGATTGGTCCTTGTTGCGGTACTGGTGGTTGTTGTTGTGGTCCCATATTCTCTCCTTATCTTAGTGATACATATACTTCGTTTTCGTCTTTCGGCTCTGGTGGTGGAGGCGGTGGAGGTGGCGTATCTTTGATGCGCTTGGCCTCCTTGGCAATAGTTTCAACGGAATAATCTTGATTACTAGCTAGTTTAGCGATGTTTTCACTTGGACGCTTAGTTACGGTTGCGGTCTTGGAAACTGGAATATTGTCTGGCGCAGGTGGTAAGGTAACGCCAAGCGGAGCGTCGGTAGGGTGCAAAGGTTTAATAGATGGAAGTTCGGAAGTACCACCGGTAACTTCACTAGGATTGAAGTGCTTTTGGATGGTGTTTTCGGTGCTTTGTAAGCTATTATTCTTTTCGATAGTGTCGCGCATTTGGTTGACGATTTGGTCGTGGTTGTACTGTTGTTGACTAAGCAAGTTATCAAAATTGGAGCTTTTAGCATAAATATCATCAAGCTGTTTAGCTTCGGCAACGTATTCTTCACGCATTGGCGTGGCGCCACGGATGGAAGCACCTTCGGTATCAACGAGGTCTGCTAGGAAGGAAAGGTGGCTGCCAGCTTCTTCTTGGCTAATGTTGCGCACACGGATTGGTTCAGCAATTTTTGGAGCGGTAATCTCGATGGTTGATTCCCTTTGGCCTGGCATCCAATAACGTTTATTTGGTTTGAGATAAAACGAAACTAAGGCAGAGAGATAAGTTTCCATTGGCTGATCCTTTTTCAGCGGCAATGCGAGCGCGCCAAAAAGAACGATAAATGGGAGAGGCAAAATAGCAAGAGGAAAAGCGAGCTGAAACAAAGCTACTGACATTGCAATTAAGCCAGCCACAACAAGTAGGTAGATGAACTGCCTAAAAGTAAATGGTCCCAATAACTTATCGTCAGCCTCAACGTCTTGAGGGACTTTATATTGTGCCATACTTTAATATTAGCATAAAAGTTATGGTGGGGGTAGATTTTGTAAGCAGATTTATAGGCCGAGCGTGCGACGAACACCAGGACGCATACCATTGAGGAAGCTTGGATCGGTAGATTGGAGTTGAGCCAAGATGCCACGGTCGGTAAGGATTTGGACAAATTCAGCCTTTGCACGGTCGACGTCACCACCGAACTCAACGGCTAGACGAGCAATGATGGCGTTGAAGGTATCAGTCTTCATATCGATAACGTTTTGGGCAGTAAGGAAGGAGAGGTATTTACGAGTACGATACTTGTATTCCTCGGTTTCTTCGGCGGTTTGGCCCGGTTTAATATACCACTTATCGGAGGCACTATCATATTTTGCGCCAGCCACGAAGCCCATGGTATTAATGATTTGTTCGCTACCGGATGAGAAGGTTCCGATAGCACCAATGATTTGTGGTAGCATGTTGGTGAATAGGAGTTGACGAGCTCTGTCGGCTTCTTCTTGGCTGCCACCATAGTTAACGGCAGTAAAGTATTGGTTCATACTTGAGCTTAAACCATCGTAGAAAGTACGATCGATTTCTTTGAGGCCAGTACCTTGGAGTAAGACTTGAGCGTTAAACTTGGTCTTTTCACCATTACTATCAATACCAGTGTAGTACTCTTTCATCGTGACATAGTTGGAAGCACGGTCACCGTTAGTGTAGCGCCAGGTTTCTACATTAATATGTTTACCTAAGCGGCCAAGAGATGGACTAGCGTTTTTCATACTGAGAAGGTTGAGAGCAAGGGTGTTTGCGAAGTCAGAGCCAAGCACAAGGTAACCTTCTTGGTCGAGGTATTCGCTGAGTTTCTTTTCAATCTTGTCATAATCACCACGAATGGCAGTAACATTTTGAGCAGCAACGATACCGTCGATGTTTTTGCTGCGAAGCATCTCGTCGTAGACTTTATCGACTTCTTTAGAGACCTGTTTGTTGAGATAGGTAGTGTATTTGGCAGTAGTGATTTTACGTTCTGCTTCGAACATATCATAGGCATCGGCAATCACGGAAGTAGCAGAGTCAAACTTGAGCTTCTCGGCTTCGGCCAGAGCTTGGCCAGTGAGATTACTTGGTACATAGTAGTCTGAGCCAGCACCGCGCTCGATGAGACGGTGGTAGGCTTCTGGATTGACTAGCTCGCCGGTAACCTTATCACGTTCGGCGGCATCTTGGACGCTCTTAAAGTAGTAGCGTTTATCAGAAATAGCATTGCGACGGGAGGCCACTTGTTGAGTTTGCCATTCAAGGTAGTTTTGACCTTGGCGTTTAGACCAGGCGGAAAGTTGTGCATCTTTAATATTGTTTTGACCCATGTATGAACCCATGGCGCCCATGGCGTTATCGAGCTCGGTCTTAGTAGCGGCGGTACGGAGTTTGATTTCGCGATTTTGATATTCATCGCGCATTTCCCTCGTACTTTCAAGTGGACGTTGTGAATAAATTGGTTTGCCGTCTTTATCATAGCCAATGATACGCTTACCGAGCTTACGGGCCATCAACTGTTCGTTAACAAGCATGGCGCTATTTTCTTCGGCAATACGTTGACGATCATTACGTATAGCGCGGCTACGAGCATTAGAAGCAGTAATGATACCACCAAGACTGGTTGGACGATGTAATTGTCTAGCGGTGTATTCGCTACGGGCGAGATTACGATGTTCGTTGGACCAGCCACGGAGAGAACCTTGAAGACCGGAAGTGAGGCCTTGGAGACGATTGCTGAGGCTGCCAAGGACGGTGCCGGACATTTTCATGAGTGACCAAGAGAAGATGAGTGGAAAGACCTGAACGGCCATACCAAGGATTATGCCAAAAGCGCTGTCAGCAGAACTAATAATGGCCCAACCGGCTAATTCGGAGGCACCGAAGAGTAGACTGAACATTGGATAGAAGACCAACATTTGGATTAACATTTTGCGCCATTTGTCGAAGTAGACTTCGGTATTTGGTAGAAGGTAGGCGACAAAGGCTAGTGGCGAAATCATGATTAGCAGAGCCACAACTGCTTGACGGGCGGCGATGGTGATTAGACCGACGACGATGGAAATAATGGCGCCAAGGACGGCCGGAATAAGCATCCAAATAAAAGCAACGATACCGCCAGTAGCGGTAATAGCAATTCCGGCGAGGGTTCCGCCGCCAGCGATGGCAGTGACAAGGTCAACCCAGGTGACTTTAATAGCACCATCTAAAGCGCCGCCAGCGATAGCCGATTCTTCAATTGACGTGAAAAATCCACGGAGGCTGACGCCGGCGATGTTGCTAACATCCACGGCTAGCTGACAGATTACAAAGCTGAGGTTGACTAAAATAGCAGCAATGATGATACGTGGAAGAGTCTTTTTGATGCCGTAGTTACTAAGCCCAATACCGGTTAATTGAGAGTAAATAACAACCAAAATGAAGATTACAAAGACGATATTAGAGATGTTTCGCCCGTATTCCCAGACAAGGTGAATTGGTGACTTACTATCTGATGAGATGGGTTTTACGGCTAGTAGATTCTGAATTATGTTGTAGATTGCATCAATAGCCTTAGCGATAGCGCCGGTACTTGGACAAACAATCCAGCCAATTGCGCCAACTTGGTCATAACAAGTTTGTTTTTGTTCTGCCTCTTCAGCGGCGGTAGTAGTAGTTTGACTAGTTCCTTCAGAAGTTGCTGGAGGATCAGCGTAGGCATTTTCGAGAGTTGGGACCGTAAATGCTCCCATGAAAGCAAGAATAAGGCCAAAAAAGCCCAAAACGATTCGTTTTAACAGATTATTCTTGATCTTCATAGAAAAATTATGGCTCCCAATTAAGAAGCTATTTTCATTATACCACACATAAGCGATTTCGTCAAGGGTTTTATAAGGGGTATTTATGAATATGCTTAGACTTGCAAAAATAATAAAAAAAATGGTAATATTTAGACATGAAAAAGAAAATCTTTGTTTTATTATTTACAATAATGTTTGGTTGGTGTTCTACCTTAATGATGCCAGCAAGTACGGTAAGCGCTGCAGATGGCGGCTGCGAACATATGCTGTTCGGCATTTTTAAGCCATGGTATGCTGGCTTGCCAATGGGCGATAACTGTTCTTTGCAGCTCGATTCAACTGGTGAAGACGGCTCTGGCCTAGCCAGCTTTGTTTGGCAGATTGTGTTAAACGTTCTCTTTGATTTGATGGCTGCAGCTAGTATTGTGGCAGTAGGGTTTGTGATTTATGGCGGTTATCTATTTATCACGTCGGAGGGCGACCCGGGCAAGGCTGCGAAGGCAAAAAAGACGATTTCTTCGGCGATAATTGGGTTGATTATCACGTTGCTGGCCACAGCAATTATTAATACGATTACTGGAATATTATCGTAAAGGAGGACGATGGATCAAGTTCAAAGTGCAATCGACAAGTTACCACATACTGCTGGTAGCGACTCTGCCGTGTTAAAGAGCGTTAGCAGCGCAGCAATTGGTTTTGCTGGCGTGGTGGCGGTAGGCTTTATTATTTATGGGGCTTATCTTTATGTGACTTCTATGGGAGATCCTGGAAAAGTTAAAAAAGCAAAGCAGACGCTAACTTATTCGATTATTGGTTTAATCATTGTGCTTCTAGCTTTTGCAATTGTCACCTTTGTATTAGACGAGGTAGGATCATGAAGAAGTTCGTAACTGCATTAATAATAAGTGTGTTAGCTGTGACTTTGGGCATGTCACCAGTGATGGCTAATAGCTTTGATAATAGTGACATATGTGGGCTTGATGGGGCAGATTGTAGCAGCGAGGAAGTTACTGGTGGCGTTAAAAGTATTATCACTACGGCGATTGGTTTGATTGGTTTGGTGGCAGTAGGTATGATTATTTACGGCGGATTTTTGTTTGTGACATCGGCTGGCGATCCAGGCAAAATCCAAGCTGCTAAGAACACGATTTTATATAGCGTGATCGGTTTAATTATTGCGATTTTAGCTTTTGCAATCGTCACTTTTGTGATGGGTATTGTATAAAGTTGTCAAAAAAGAATAAACGTGTTATATTGAGTTTAAGGTAATTTAAGGAAATATCATATGAAGATTACAAATAAAGCAAAAATCTTAACTGCGGAACTTGCCGCTGTTGCTACTGGCTTTGCAGGTACTCCTGTGTTTGCAGCCGATAATAGTAAGTATATGAACGATGCAAATGATGGACAGAAGACTGATTTAATGGGTTCTGTTAAAGGTATTATCAACGTTGCAATCGGTCTAGTTGGCTTGGTCGCTGTTGTGATGATTATCTTCGGTGGTTTCCAATATACTTCTTCAGCTGGCGATGCTAGCAAAGTTCAAAAAGCCAAGAACACCATTATGTATGGCGTGATTGGTCTTATCGTTGCACTTCTTGCCTTTGCAATTGTCAACTTCGTCCTTACTGACGTTTTGAAATAAGCAGATTAGCCCCCTTCGGGGGGCTTTTTTGTTGGTAAAAAAATATCGCCTGAATGGGGCGATATTTTAAAGCAGCTGTATTATTGAATTTGAATGCGCTTTGGTGTGTCTTCTTTGACCTTATCAAAGGTGATTGTTAGAACACCGTCTTTGAGTTCGGCTTTAACGCTGTTTTCTTCTTCACGGACAGGAACTGGAAGAGCAATAGTACGAGAGAATTCACCCCAATAGCATTCTTGGATGTGCCAACGTGTAGTTTGTTCATCTTCTCCGCCACTTAGGATGCCGGAAATTGTTAGAATGTTGTCGGAGATGCTAACATCGAGATCGGACTTTGAGATACCGGCGGTGCGAGCTTTGACAACAAGTTTATCGGCGGTTTCATAGACATCTACAGCGAGTTGTCCAGGAAAATCGCCTTCTGTTTCCCACTCATCTGATGGATCAGCTTCTTCAGCAGGAGTTGCTTCCTGTTCTTGAGTAGCAGGTTCATCTTCGAAACCATCAAAGGCGGCTGCTAGTTCTTCTTCCATCAGCATGTCATCGTCTTTATTACGAGCCATTGCTTGATAATCCTCCACTTAACTCTATTGTTATGCTTTATTATAATGGTTGCGCATTCTAAAATCAATAGATATTATGCTTTTCAATGTAAAAAATACAACATTTTGTGGCTTGCTGGATTTGTTTTGTCCGTTTATCTGTAGGGGTTGTGGACGTTTGGGGCAGGCGCTTTGTGGGTGTTGTAAAAATGACACAACCATGAACATTTTTAATTTTTGTCCACGTTGTCATAAGCCAATTAGACTGTATTGCGACGATTGCAAATTGCCATTTTTAGCGACTTTTACGTGTGGATGGCGGGATGGAATGATTGGACAATTAGCAAAGGAATATAAGTATGGGTCGGTTATGGCGCTGGCCGATGTGCTAGCAGGATTTTTGGATAGTGCCTTGCCATTTTTTGCGGATGAGATTATCGTAGTTCCCTTGCCGACGATAGCACGACATATTCGGGAGCGCGGTTTTGACCATATGGAATTAATTTGTCAGAAACTGGCGAGAAAGAGAGGATGGAGATATCAAAAAGTGTTAGATCGAGTTAATAATACTGTACAAGTGGGTGCTTCAAAGGAAGAACGGCAGCGGCAAGCAATGTTAGCCTATAAGGTTAATCAAATAATTGAGTCGTCGGCGACGTACCTTTTAGTGGATGACGTTTGGACGACTGGTTCAAGTATGATTGCAGCGGAAAAGATACTAAAAACAGCCGGAGCACAACGAATTGTGGCGGCTGTTTTGACGGTAAGTGGCTAATTAAAGGTTAACTTCGGCAGTAGAACCGACAGCGTTGATGACAAAGTTAATGATAGCGTAGGAAAGAAGGGCGATAATAAGGCCAATGATTGCATAAAGAATGGTGTTTTTGGCGTCGGTGACTTTTTTGCTATCGCCACCAGAAATGATATAGCGGAAACCACCATAAACAAGCATAACTACAGCAACGATGCCAATAGCATAAAGAAGGGTGTTTGAGATCTTAGTAAAAACGCCATTTGGCCCAATCAATTCGGTTGGCATACCATCAGCACGAGCGGCTTCAGCGCCATCGTAAACAGTAAAAGTAGCCATAGCACGGCCGGCCCAAAGGGTAGCGGCAGCGGCAGCTCCGGTAATGATTTGAGCAATTGTCTTAGTAATTTTCTTCATTAAAAATTCTCGCAGTTATTTGCTATATCTATTATAGCATAAATTTAATAAAAATGGAAGTCTTTTATGCTAAAAAATGACTTGGCGGAGGGTAGAGGATTCGAACCTCCGCTGCAGGTTTCCCCACACTAGCGATTTAGCAAACCGCCCCCTTCAGCCACTTGGGTAACCCTCCGTGCTGTATATTTTACCATATTTTACCGATTTATGTGATACAATTTACTTATGGGAAAAAGCTCAAACGTAATCGTGGCTTGGGACGCAAAGGAATATATTCAACATGATAAACATGCTGGCTGGTATGTTGGGCTTGTCTTAATTGGATTGATCATGTCTGGTGTTGCAATTTGGTTAGCGCAATGGACTTTTCTGGCGTTAGTCGTAATCAGTGTGGCGGCTTTGATTATTTATTCGGTGCGACCACCGCGAACTTTGCATTATTCACTAGATGAGCAGGGTTTAACAGAGGGGGCAGCAACTTATAAATTTGAAGATTATAAGTCGTTTGGAGTGCTTAAAGAAGGTACACATTTTTCAATTGTGATGATTCCACGTAAGCGTCTTTCCCCGCAGGTTAAAGTTTATTTTCCAGAAAAAGAGGGCGAAAAGATCGTTGATGTTTTTGGCGGCAGGTTGCCAATGGAAGATGTTAAGTTAGATTTTTTGGATAAAATTGTAAATTTCTTGCGTATTTAGAATAATTTGTGATATACTAGGCGTAAGCATTATTTTTTAAACAAGGTGGGCACATGGACCAAAATCAAATTAATGATAGCGAATTGCAAAAAGCTATCGACGACATTACAAAAGGATCAACCGCAGACGCAGGCGCTTCGCTTGGCGTTGCAGATACAATTGCCGCAGGATTAGGAGCTCCAGCTGCTCCAGCTACTCCAGCAATGCCAGCTATGCCAGCTGCTGAACCAGCAGCACCGGTTGCAGAGACTGCGCCAGCCGCCGCTGAACCAGCTCCAGCCATGCCAGCCATGTCAGCTGTTCCATCAGTTGCTAGTTATGGTGATCCAGATATTGCACAAGTTAAGGAAGCTGCTCTTCGTGAGCTATTCCCATTAATGGACAAAATCAACGTTAATCCAGTACAAAAATTCCGTATTTACAAGGATATTGTTGAGTTAACGCACGATAAATCAGTGATTGAGCCAGCTTATTCTGCTGCGCGCAAGATTTCAGATGAGCGTGCTCGTGCTGAAGCTTTGCTCTTCCTCGTCGAATTAATCGACAATTTAGGATTGTAATATATAAAACCCACTTGTTAAAAAAGGTGTAGCGTTTTGCTACACCTTTTTGTTGGTCAAATGCTTTAATACATTTCACCCATGTCAGGAGTGGCAGGAGCTTGCTTTTCTGGGACATCAACGATGAGAGCACCCATCGTAATGCTAGTAGCGGCAATAGAAATGGCGTTTTGAACAGCTTCTTTAGTGACTTTGGCTGGGTCAATAATGCCAGATTTCTTGAGGTCGATGAGGCCTTTATCTGGGTTCATTACATCGATACCTTGGCCTGGTTTAGCTTTTTCGACCTCGGCGAGTAAAGCTTGGGCGTTAAGGCCAGCATTCTCCATGATATGAATAAATGGGGTTTTAAGAGCGTTTTTAACAATGCGAGTGCCATCGTCGGTACCTTTAAGGGTATTAGCAAGATTAACTAAAGTAACACCACCACCGGCAACGATACCCTCGGCAAGGGCGGCCTTAGTAGCGGCAACAGCATCATCGACACGGAATTTCTTTTCATCAATTTCGGTTTCGGTGCTACCACCAACTTTGATGACAGCGACTTTACCAAGAAGAGCGGCGGCACGTTTTTCGAGTTCACCGCGTTCGTAATCGGAGGTAGCGGCTTCAGCTTGAGTCTTAATAAGAGCAATACGCTCCTTTACGGCAGCAGTGGAGCCAGCGCCTTTAATAATGGTCGATTCGTCTTTAGTGGCGATAACTTTAGCAGCGGAGCCAAGCACATCAAGACCAGCCTCTTCGAGCTTAATTCCGCGGTCTGCGGAAACAAAGGTGGCACCAGTGAGGATGGCAATATCTTCCATAATATCCTTGCGGCGGTCACCAAAGGATGGAGCTTTGAGTACGAGCGTATTAAAGACACCTTTGAGTTTATTGAGGACAAGAAGTGATAAAGCCTCGCCTTCGACGTCTTCAGCAATAATAACGAGATCCTTGCGACCCGCTTGGGCACATTGTTCAAGTAGCGGAAGAATATCATTAGCTGCAGAGATTTTTTTGTCGGTGACTAATATGGCTGGTTTGTCAAAAATGGCTTCTTGGCGATTAACGTCGGTGACAAAAAATGGTGAGGAGTAACCCTTATCATAGCTAAAGCCTTCCACGATTTCCTGTTCCATTTCGAGGCCTTGGCCAGCTTCAACGGTGACAACGCCATCTTTGCCAATTTTTGAAATAACTTCGGCGATGAGCTTGCCGATTTCAGCATCACCAGCGGAAATAGTAGCTACTTCAGCGACTTTTTGGTCGTCACCAGCAATTTTTTCAGCAGATTTTTCTATACCTTTAACGATAGTGGCACCAGCCTTTTCGATTCCCTTGCGCAGTTCCATTGGGTTGACGCCAGCGGCAATAAGTTTGTTGGCTTCGTTTAGGATGTTGTAGGTGAGAACTGTAACAGTAGTGGTGCCATCACCAGCAACTTTATTTAGTTTTTGTGCGGCGGTTTTAATTAGTTTTGCGCCAATTTGCTCGCCTAAGTTTTCGTTAGTTGAGCCAAGGTCGACGGCTTCAGCAACGGTTACGCCATCGTGAGTAATTACAGGGGCGCCGTAGCTTTTTTCAATCACTACATTTTGGCCTTTTGGACCAAAGGTGACTTTGACAGCGTCGTAAAGTTGTTTAGCACCGGAGAGGACTTTCTCGCGTGCATCAGCTTCGTAAAAAATCTTTTTCATCATTCTCCTTTATAAAGTTGCTAAAATATCTTCTTCTTTAAGGATAATATAGTCCACGTCGTCGATTTTGATATCGGTGGTGGAATAATCTTTATAGACGATTTTGTCGCCTTTTTTGACGGTTTTGACTTCAGGACCAACGGATTCAACGACTGCGTAGGCAGGAGTTTCTTTTGCTTCGCCGAGGAGGATACCAGATTTAGTCTGAGTCATCGGTTGTTCTTTTTTTGCAACAACGCGATCTTTTAGAGGTTTTAGTGCCATATTTATCTCCTTTTCTATCTCTATTGTAGCGCAAAAATTAGCACTGTCAAGGCTCGAGTGCTAAATTGCTCTTTTTTAATTTTTGTGTTATAATTTAACTATTCTAATTGAAGGTGGTGATTAGATGTTCATTAGTACAATCTCTGATTTTGTCTATGGTATGTCATTTGACGAATTTCAATTACTTAGTGACGTGCTTGATCTGCCGGAGTGTGTCGGTCTGGTTGACCGAGGCGGGATGACTCCGTCCGAGCTTGATACTGTTCGTCAGGTGCTAATTGACCAATACAATGTTCCCGCTGACTACGTTTCAGGTGATTATTTACGATTCTTTTTACATTTTATAGTTAATCGCTTCTTAAGCGGGAAATAAATCAGAGTAGCGGCCATCTTGGCCGCTTTTTTATATCTGTTAATTAGTGGTATAATAGGTCTATGTATTATGTTGAAAAACTAGTTCCTGGTGGCCAGGCGTTAACGACGCTGGAAGATGGTAAGAAGGTTTTTTTGTGGAACGCTTTACCAGATGAAGATGTAGATTTTGAGATTACTAAAAAGAAATCGCATTATGTTGAAGGAATTGCGACTAAGATTAATAATTTGTCTTCTCACCGAGTAGAGCCAAAGGATGAATGTTTTCTTTCTACTTCGCCGTGGCAGATGATGGACTATACTTTTGAGGTGGCAAAAAAGTCTGAACTTTTAGTGGAACAATTCCGCCAGGTGGGAATAAATATTGATTTTCCAGAGGTGGTAACAGATGATAATCCATATTTTTATCGCAATAAGATGGAGTATGCACTCTATTACGATAAAGAGACGGAGAAAATCAACTTGGCGTTTCATCAGCGAGGAACACACCGCAAGGTGCCGATTGAGCAATCTTCAATTGAGAGACCAGAGATCTTGGCGCGGGCAAAAGAGATAGTGACAGATTTGAATGTTAGGCACGAAGAAGCAAGAAAATACCAGTCACTACTTTTAAGGTGCAACCAGAAGGGCGAAGTGTCGGGTGGATTGTTTGAAAATGGTAAACCGCATCCAGTGTTTGATAATTTAAAAGATACAATTCTAGGTTATGAGTATTCCTATTCTCCAAATGGATTTTTCCAAATTAATTTGCCAGTTTACGAAATGGCATTAAATGAAATGAAAAAGTATGTTTCTACGGATAAGGTGTTGGATTTATATGCTGGCGTGGGGACGATTGGGCTATCAATTGCTAGAAACAAAGACTTAGTGCTGGTGGAGAGTAATAAGGACGCTTTCTGCGAACTAGAAAAAAATGCTAGAGGGGTGGCTAAACCAGTCTTGGCAAAATCAGAGGATTGTCTTGATTATATCCAGCCTAATCAGACTGTGATTTTGGATCCACCAAGGGCAGGATGTGATAAAAAACTATTAGAAAAATTACTAGAAGTTAAACCTAAGACAATTATTTACCTATCTTGCAACCCAGCGACTCAAGCACGCGATGTGGCAATTTTACAGAGTAAATATATCATGGGGCAAATAAAAAGCTTTAACTTTTTCCCTAGAACGCCACATCTTGAGAATTTGGTAGTGTTAAATATATCACAGGATGAATAATTACTGATTAAAAGGCTAGTTTTTTACGAACAGTTTCCATCTCTTCGGCGGATAGTTTAAGGGTTTTTCCCTGTTCCCATTTAGAATCAAATGGAATGAGATGGATATGAGCGTGCGGAACATCAGTGCCAATTACCTTCCAAAGGATGCGAGTCTTAAGCACCTCATCCATGTGTTTGGCAATTTTCTTAGCAGCTGTAGTGAGGGCGGCGTAGTAATCATCATCTAGATCATAGATCTTATCGACATCAACTTTTGGGATAACAAGAGTGTGGCCGGCAGCTTCTGGATTAATATCAAGGAAGGCGAGGACTTTATCGTCTTCGTAGATTTTATAGCATGGAATTTCCCCAGCGATAATTTTGTCAAAAACGTTCATAGATACTCCTTTTAGTTCGATGATAATGATTAGCTAAATGCTATTAGCATGACTATTATCTCAATTACGCTTAGAACAATTCCGATGATGGCAAGCGGTTTATACGTGTCATTCTTGCTTTTAGATAAAAATATTGTTGCACAGACAATTGATGCAATACTTAATGGAATCGCAAAAGCGATTATTCCGATAAGTGGTAAAACGAACGATATGATGGCATAAGCGTTCATGCTATTATCTTGTTTTTTACTCATGTTGCCCCTTTTTTATGATTGGCGGAAGCGAGAGGATTCGAACCTCCGAGACCCGTGAGGGCCCACACGATTTCGAGTCGTGCGCCTTCAACCACTCGGCCACGCTTCCGTGTCTTATTTTATCATAAGATAGATAATAATAAAAAAAGACCCAAAGGAGTCTTCTTTTTTTGGTACGCCCGACAGGATTCGAACCTACGACCTTCAGATCCGCAATCTGACGCTCTATCCAGCTGAGCTACGGGCGCAAATGTGGACGCTTTCACGGATTGCTCCGACCAAAAACATCCACCTAGAAATGTAATGAACGTCACGCCGAAAACGTGATAAGGCATATTATACCACATCTTAAAAAAATGTGTTATAGTAAAGTTATGGAAAAGAGTGAAGAAACCCCGGACAATAAAACCCAAACGAAAAGTGTCAGTTTCAAAACTCGTACCCAGAGAGTAAAAGCTAAAGTATTAGGGGCCTATTATGGTCACCCAATTAAGGATATGAAGCTTATTTGTATCACTGGAAGTACGGGAAAAGCGGTGGTTGCACATTATGTTCATGAAATATTAAATGTGGCTGGACATCACGTTGCCGTGCTGGCATCAGATAAGCCTTTTAGCATTGGTGCCTTACATAAGTTTCTTAGCGATGCATGGAAAGCCGGTGCTACATACGTAGTTGTTACGGCGCCAGCTGATTCCCTGAAGAATAATGTCTTTTTCGATTTGCCTGTTTACGTGGCCGCATTAACGGATTTTGTTTCTCCATCACTAGATTCGCCTTCGGCGGAAGAGTTTGTAAGGGACGAAACAACGGTATTTGATCTTAATCCAGAAATTGTGGTCGTTAATCAAGATGATATTAATTACGATAAGTTTGCCGCCTCTTTTAATGGTAAAAAGGAAACAATGACTTATGGTACAAAGAAGATGGCTACCTTAAGGATTGAAAAATCAACGCTCTATAAGAAGGGCGCAGAGGCAGAATTATCTCTAGGATCAAACCGTTTTACGGTGGCGACGTTCGTGCCGGGAGAAACCTCGGTATCTTATATGGCTTGTGCAGCTGCCGTGGCAACAGCTTTGAAGATTTCACCCGAAGCAATTGCCGACGGTATTGGTAACTATAATCCAGAAGGTTAGGAATAGCCCCTACGGGGGCTATTTTTATTTAGATTTTTTAAGCAGTTCTTTTACAACTTTAATGTCTTCAAACGCATGAGGGCCGTCAGCACGTAAAATAGTTTTTTCATGTCCCTTACCAAGCACAAGCACTAAGTCGCCCTTAGAAGCGATTTTAAGGGCCTTAGAAAGCGATTTTTTGCGGTCGAGCTCCAGGAATAAATCTTTGTCTAGTTTTTTGCCAGCTTTTTCGGCACCTTTAACGAATTCGGCGGCGATTTTAGCTGGGTCTTCGTCTCTAGAATCATCTTCGGTAATGATTACTACGTCGCTATATTTTCCGAGAATTTCACCCCTGATAAAGCGGGTGGACTCATCACGGCGACCAGCGCCACCATGGACGGAGATTATTTTACCTTTATGGTTTTTGACAGAGAGAAAGACTTTTTCGAGGGCGTCTGGAGTGTGGGCGTAGTCGACGATAACCTCATAATTTTGACCTTCGTCAATTCGATTCATGCGACCTTCGACTTCTTTTAGGGCGCCGATGCCATGTTCGATTTGCTCTTTTGTAAGACCAAGTTTTTGGCCAACGCAGGCGGCGGCAAGGGAGTTGTAAACGTTGAATTCGCCAGGGAGCTGAGTTTTAATGTTTAATTCCCCACTCTTGTAGGATACTCCAGAGGTTTTTAGCTCAACATTAGTGGCTCTTTGGCTACCAGATTGAATGCCGTAGGTGATGTTAGCTTTAACATCTTCTTTGAAGTATTTTGCGGATGGATCGTCGGCGTTAATGACGCCAAATTTGGCTTTTTTGAAAAGTTTGCGCTTAGCATCTCGATAGTTGGCGAAGGTCTTGTGATAGTCGAGATGCTCGTGTGTGACATTAGTCATAACAGCAATTTCGATTGGTACGCCTAGAGTGCGAAACTGAACCATGGCGTGGGATGTGACTTCAAGAACCAGAAATTCGGCGCCGCTATCAGCGATGGCGCGCATGCGCTGATTAAGTGTTGTAGAATCAACAGTGGTCATATGTTCAATCTGTTGATGCAGACGATCAACGCCCCAGGCGACGGTGGTCATTAGGCCAGCTTTGTGTCCAGACTCATTAAGCATTTTCCAGATCATAAAACAGGTAGTTGTTTTACCGTTGGTGCCGGTTACGCCGATAACACGCATTTTTTTGGCTGGGAACCTATAGCGAATGGCAGAAAAAGCAGACTTTACCCAGTGATAAGGCAGAACTGCTTGGTTATAAAAAGGTAGTTTTTCTAGCTTTTCTTTCATATTTACAATTTTAACATATTTTAGAGGTATAGATGCGCGGTGGGAAACATAAAGAATAATTTGCTTTTTTGTGAAAATGAACGACGGATTATAATATCTTATCTGAATCTAGTTGAGAAAAATGGAGTTTTAGTGTCTTTTAAAGAGCTTGCTAAGAGTTCTCAGCTTGGACGAGCAACGATTTATCGGCACTTTGGAAGTGTGCGGGATATTCAGACAAAAATAAATAGAGGTGTTTTAGATGAGTGGAATCATAGATTGAGGCGCGAAATAGACAGGGGTTTTGACGTACGAAGAGTTTTTAAAAAACTATTAGTTTTTATCTTTTTGCATCAAACAGTTTTTCGGGCTGGTCTTCGAACCGGTAGTGTGAACTATTTTTATCTTTTAATCTGCTCTTTTAAAGATCAGCTATTAAAGATGTGGCAGGGTTATAACGCCGATATAAAAGACGAAGCCTTCAAGATGTTTGCCTATGAGATTGTAGCAATATTGGTGTCTTGGGGAGAGCGCGGATTTAAAGAGGAAGAGATTAATACTTTAGTTTCAAGAATAATATGGGAGCTTAATAGTGCTAAATGGCTGCCAAGAAGAATTATAAAAGCAAAGGATTTGTGAATATTTAGAGTTATAATTCTAGTATGAATAATGAGATAGAGGCGCAGTTTTTAGATATTGATAAAGATGAAATCCGCAAGAAGTTGCGCAGTCTCGGCGCGGAGTGTAAAAAGCCAGAAGTGCTAATGAAGAGAGTAGTGTTTGATCTTGGCGAGCATTGTTTTGCAAGAGTACGTGATGAGGGTAACCGAATTGTTATGACGTATAAAAATGTTTCGGATGATACCTCAATTATGGGCACTAAAGAGGTGAATGTTGAGGTGGATGACTATGATAAAGCTATTTTATTTTTGCAAAGTTGTGGATTACGCCTAAAGGCTACACAAGAAACTTATCGTGAATCTTGGAAACTTGATGATATAGAATTTGATATTGACACTTGGCCTTGGATCCCGACTTTTCTAGAGATTGAAGGGCCAAGTGAACAAAAAGTCTGGGAAACCGCCAAAATGCTTGGTTTAGATAGAAAGAAAGCGAAATTTGGTTCTGTGGATTCAACTTATCACCATTATTATGGCGTAGATATGGATATTGTAAATTTACATACCCCGGTTATTACTTTTGAGTGCGAAAGGCCGGATTGGGCAAAAGAAGAAAAATTTAAGAAAAAAAATTAGACCTTGCGGGTCTACTTTTCGTATGCTTGGCTGGGCCTGCAGGATTCGAACCTGCGAATGCTGGGACCAAAACCCAGTGCCTTACCACTTGGCGAAGGCCCATTGCTAGAATATTCTAGCACTTTTTTGCTTTTTTGGGAAGAGAGGTGACTTTAAGTGTTTTAATTTTATCTCTGTATGTGTTATGATACTATTATGAAATTTGCAACTTCTTACGAACCGGGGGATTTTGAAACAGATATTTACGCTGCATGGGAAGCTAGCGGTGTTTTTTCACCGAAAGTGATGCAGTATAACGGTACGGAGGACGAGACGGATTATTCTTTCTCGATTGTGATGCCACCCCCAAATGCAAACGGAAATTTACATATTGGGCATGGTCTGACTATTGCGCTTGAAGATTCGTTGACTCGTTATTACCGTTTGCGTGGTCGTTCTACTTGGTATATTCCAGGGGCGGATCATGCTGGTTTTGAAACCTGGGTCGTGTACGAAAAGGCACTAGAAAAGACTGGACATACGCGTTTTGAATACTCACGCGATGAGCTTTACGCCAGGGTTTGGGATTTTGTGCAAGAACAGAGAGGAAATATGGAGTTGCAGGTTCGTTCTCTCGGTGCTTCTTGTGCTTGGAATGATTTGACGTTCACGCTTGACGAAAATGTGGTTAGCAGGGTCTACAGCACATTTGAAAAAATGTGGCAGGACGGCATGATTTACAGAGGTGAGAAGTTGGTGAATTACTGTCCAAAACATCAGACGGCTTTTGCTGATATAGAGGTTTCACACAAAGATGAGGTCGGTTATCTCTGGGATATTGCATATACCTATGACGGTGGAGAGGTGGTGGTTTCTACCACTCGTCCTGAGACCTTATTCGGTGATGCCGCGGTGGCAGTGAATCCAAATGACGAGCGTTACAGTTCCCTTGTGGGTAAAATGGTACATCTGCCTTTAACTGATCGGGAAATTCCAGTGATTACTGATGAACACGCCGATATGGAATTTGGTACAGGGGCAGTAAAGATTACCCCTGCACACGATTTTGATGACTATGAAGTTGGTGTGCGTCATGATTTGCCAAGGATTGTGGTAATTTCTGAAGATGGTCATATGCTACAGACTGCTGGTGACAGATATGTGGGCCTTACTACAGAGGAGTGCCGCAAACAAGTTTTGAAGGACTTAAAAGAACAGGGACTGCTCAGAGGTGAGAAGAAGATTACTCATGCGGTGGCGCATTGTTATAAGTGCGATACGGTGATTGAGCCAACCTTGAAAGAGCAATGGTTTATCGATGTTGAGCGTCTAGCTAAGACCGCAATTGAGCATCTAGAGCGAGACGAGATTAAGTTTTATCCAGAGAATAAGAAGAAGGTTTTAATCAACTATCTTCAGGGACTTAAGGACTGGAATATTTCCCGTCAGATTCCTTGGGGCATTGCAATTCCGATGTTTAGAAAAACTACAATGGATGCTCCAGATGCTCCAGATTGGATTTTTGATCGTCGCACTAACCTGACTGATATTGAGGTTGGAGGCGTGCACTATGTGCGTGACGAAGATACTTTTGATACTTGGTTCTCTTCTGCACATTGGCCAATCGTCTGCACCAACTGGGAAGAAAACCAAGAAAACCCGTACTATCCACTCAATGTGATGGAAACGGGGGCAGATATTCTCTTTGCTTGGGTTGCTCGCATGATTATGATGGGTCTTTATGTCACCGGTGAGGTGCCATTCAGAGAAGTCTATCTACATGGTCTAGTACTAGATGCACATGGCAAGAAGATGAGTAAGTCTAAGGGTAATGTTATTAACCCGATTGAGCTAGTTTCGAAGTATGGTTCTGATGCTTTCCGATTGGGCATTCTCAGAGGTCGTTCAGCCGGTATGAACCAAGCCTTCTCTGAGGATGCAGTAGTGGCTGGGCGTAATCTCTGTAATAAGTTATGGAATGTGGCTCGTTTTATTCAAAATATGGTTGATGAGAACGATGATGAATCGGATTATACTACAGAGAATATGGGCGAAGATTGGATCTGTCGTGAGTTGAATGATTGTCGTATGCAAGTTGAAAAGGCGATGGATGAATATCGTTTTGCTGAGGCTGTGGAGACGCTTTATTCTACAATTTGGGATAAATATGCTGATTGGTTCCTAGAATCGCAAAAGATATTTAGGAATGTTTCCCTGTTAAAAACTACGTTGGAGCAAATTTTAGTGATGCTTCATCCTTTTGCGCCATTTGTTACTGAAACGATTTGGCAGAATTTGTCATGGACTGAGGGTTTTGTAATGTCTAAAGATTGGCCTGCCGCCCTACAATTTGATCCAATTTCAGCGGAAAACTTTGAACGATTAATTTCGGTCGTAACAGAGGTGAGAGCAACAATTCAGGCCGTTCCTGGCGGTAAGAAATACGGATTGCTCTATGGCGATGACTCATTAGTTTCAGATAATCTTGAGTTAATCCAGACACTTTCTCATGTCAAATCAATTGACACTACGGAAGGTCAGCCAAGGGGAATTCGATTAGCTTTGGCTAACCATGAAATATATCTTGATGTTCCTGGCGATGTTGTTGCAAAATATAAGGAGTCTTTAACAGAGAGGATTTTAGCAATTGGTAGAGAGCTAGACGCGCTTAATACCAGGATGATGAATCCAAAATATGTTGAGCGTGCACCTGCAAACTTAGTTAAAGAAACGCGCGATGCAATTACGGAAAAGAGTGCACTAATTGATCGGTTGAAGCAGGAATTAGATGTTATTTCCTAGGTTTTAATCTAAGAATAGCCGCTTGTTGCGGCTATTTTTTTTGATTGAAAATTTTGTACTTTTCACGCAATAATTTTAAATAATTCCCTGTTTTACAGGGATATCAAAATTAATGTAGTTTGTCAACCACATGTGAAATTTATTGAAAAGTTTGTGGTTATATTTAATAAGCATTGACTGCTTATGGTTTTTATTGC